>DATMKA010000086.1:0-14572 GCA_035553595.1 Thermoplasmatota archaeon
GAGCAGGACCGTCTCCGCACCGTCCTCGATCTGCTCCCGGTGGGCGTCATCATTGCGGACCCCACGGGCCGCATCGTCATGACGAACCGGGCCGCCAAGACCATCTGGGGCACCGACACGCCCAAGCCGGACGGGGTCAAGGATTACGGCCTCTACCGCGCCTGGGACGTGAAGACCGGGCGCCGTCTCGCGGCCACCGAGTGGGGCCTCGCCCGCGCCCTCCTCGAGGGCGAGCACGTCCTCGACCAGGAGGTGGAGATCGAGGCCTTTGACGGGAAGCGCCGCATCATCCTCAACTCCGCCGTTCCCCTCCAGGATGCCGAGGGCCGCGTCATCGGCGCCGTGGCGGTGAACCTCGACCTCACGGAGCGGCGGCAGGCGGAGCGCTCCCTCCGCACCCCCGCGGACCTCCACGGCGTCATCCTCGACGGCGTCACCGACTACGCGGTCTTCCTGATGGACCCCCAGGGCCGCGTCACCACCTGGAACCAGGGGGCGGAGCTCCTCAAAGGGTGGCGGCGCGAGGACATCATCGGGTGGCACTACAGCGTCCTCTTCCCGCCCGAAGCGGTGCAGCGGGGAGACCCCTGGAAGGAGCTTGAGGTCGCGGCCCGGGAAAGCAGGTTCGAGCAGGAGGGGACCCGTATCCGCAAGGACGGGACGCTCTTCGAGGCCCTCGTCATCCTGAGGGCGCTCCGGGACCCCGAGGGCCGCCTCCTCGGTTTCGTGAAGGTCACGAAGGACATCACGGAGCGCAAGCGGGCAGAGCGGGCCCTCGAAGCACACGCGCACCGCCTCGAGGACAGCGTGCGCGACCGGGGAAAAGAGCTGCGGCACGCGGTGGAGGAGCTGGAGGCCTTCAACTACCTCGTGGGCCACGACCTGAAGGAGCCCCTGCGCGCCATGGATGCCTACCTGCGGGCTCTCGAAGAGGACTATGGCACCGCCCTCGACCCGGGGGCGCGCTCCCTCCTCGACGCTTCCCGGGACGCAAGCCGCCGCATGAAGACGCTCCTCGACGGCCTCCTGGAGCTCAGCCGCGCAAGCCGCGACGGCGACCTCCAGGTGAGGCCCGTGACGCTCAGGGAGGCGCTTGCGAACGAGGCGTGCGCCACCCGCTACAGCGGTCTCGTGGCGGAGCGGGGCGTCCACCTCGAAGTGGCGGGGGAACCGGACGCGGCATGCCTCGCCACACCCCATTCGCTCTGCCAGATCCTCGGCAACCTCATCCTCAACGCGGTGGCCCACAACAAGATGGTCACGCCGCGCGTCCGCGTCACCGCGAAACGGCCTCCCGGTTCCGCAAGCACCGTCGTGTTCACGGTGGAGGACAACGGGGAAGGGTTCCCCGCGGACCTCCTCGCCCGCTTCCGACCGGATGGCGGCGGGGGCCTCCCGAGCCTCCCGGGCGGGAAGGGGGGCTTCGGGCTCATCATTGCGCAACGCGTCGCCGAGCGCCTCGGCGGCACCCTCCGCCTTGGCCGCAGCAGCCTCGGCGGCGCCGCCGTCGAGGTCACGCTCCCGGCCGCGCCCACCCAAACCGCTAACTGAGGCCGCGACCCTACCGGGCGCGTGACCCTCCCGCGCCTCCGCTCCCTCCAGGTCGGCCTCCCCGTGAAGCGGGGCACGCCCGGCGCGACGGACCCCCTGCAGCGGGAGTGGGAGAGCGCCTTCGTGAAGACCCCCGTCGAGGGCGCCGTGACGGCCGGCCCCCTCGGACTGGTGGGGGATGGGCAGGCCGACCGGGAGAACCACGGTGGCCCCGACAAGGCCCTTCTCGCCTACGCCGCCGCCCACTACCCTTCGTGGAACGCGGAGCTTGGGCGCACGGACCTCACGCCGGGGGGCTTCGGGGAGAACCTCACCGTGGGGGGCCTCGTGGAGGAGACGGTGTGCGTCGGGGACCGGTACCGGGTGGGCGGTGTCCTCCTGGAGGTGTCGCAGCCGCGGGCGCCCTGCTGGAAGATCGCGCGGCGCTGGCAGGTGCCGGACCTCACGGCCCGGGTCCTCGCCACGGGCCGCACCGGGTGGTACCTCCGGGTGCTCGAAGGGGGCGCGCTGGAAGCGGGCATGACCCTGCACCTCATGGCGCGGCCCTACCCCGAGTGGACGATCGCGAGGGGGAACCAGCTCCGGCGCAACGTCCGGGGGGAGCCGGAGGCGGCGCGGCGCTTCGCGGACTGCCCCGCCCTCTCCCGGGTGTGGCGCGAGGCCCTCCACCGGGAGCTCGCATCCACCGGAAACGGGGCTGCCACGCTGTAGCGCGGCGTGGGAAACCTATTTGACCCCCGGAAAGAACGGCGGCCCATTCCCCGCTTGGGTGGCTGCTTCCATGACGTTCCAGGGCTTTATTCGGATGAACCGTGAGATGCTCGTCGACGGCAAGACGCTCCTCTTCCTCGGCGTGCGCGACCTTGACACGGGCCGCGTCGTGGCGAACCGCGTCCGCGCCCTCCACGACCCCTCCCCCGCCGAAGTCTTCGAGGCCTTCCTCGACGCCCACGCCGAGGCCCCCCTCGCGGAGGTCATGGTTCCCGTGGACCTCGCGAAGAACGCGCCCGCCGCCTTCCCCTTCGAGGTCAAGGCCGCGGGCAACGCGTCCGCTCGCGCTGTCGTCCTCCACGCCTAACATTCCTCGGTGCCGCGGCCGGAAGACCGGCCGCGAACCCCTCTTCTTTTCCGGAGCGCTTCAGGCCCCGCGGAGGATCCGCACCTTGGCGGCGGATTCCCGCGCGAGGCGGCGGGCCTCCTCGATGCTCGTGCTCGTGAGAGCCACGACGCCCATGCGGCGGTTCTTGTGGCTCACGGGCTTCCCGAAAAGGCGGAGGCGCAGGCCGGGGGTCGCGAGGGCGTCGGCGACGCCGTCGAAGCGGGGCGCCGTCATCTCCTCCGTGGCGAGGATGACCGCGCTCGCCGTGGGCCCGTTCTGCCGGATAGCGGGAATGGGGAGGCCGAGGATGGCGCGGACGTGGAGCTCGAACTCGCTCATGTCCTGGCTTGCGATCGTGACGAGCCCCGTGTCATGCGGGCGGGGGGAGACCTCGCTGAACCACACCTCGTCCCCGGCGATGAAGAGCTCGACGCCGAAGACGCCGTAGCCGCCGAGGGCGTCCGTGACGGCCTTCGCGATCTCCTTGCTGCGCGCAAGAGCCGCCGCCGTCATGGGCTGGGGCTGCCAGGACTCGCGGTAGTCGCCGTCCACCTGCAGGTGCCCGATGGGGTCGCAGAAGGTGGTGCCGCCCTTGTGGCGGACCGTGAGGAGGGTGATTTCGTACTCGAAGTGGATGAAGCCCTCCACGATGACGCGGCCCGTCTTCGCGCGGGTGCCCGTCATAGCGTAGTCCCAGGCCTTCTGGAGGTCCGCCTCGGTGCGGACGACGCTCTGGCCCTTGCCGGAGGAGGACATGGTGGGTTTCACGACGCAGGGGAACCCGACGGCCTTCGCGCCCTCGCGGAACTCCTCGAAGGTGCTCGCGAAGCGGTAGGGGCTCGTGGGGAGCTTCAGGGTCTCGGCGGCGAGGCGGCGGATCCCTTCGCGGTCCATGGTGAGGCGCGCGGCCTTCGCCGTGGGGATGACGTTCCAGCCCTCCTTCTCAAGCTCCTCAAGCATCGGGGTGGCGATGGCCTCGATCTCGGGCACGATGTAGTCGGGACGCTCGAGCTCCACCACGCGGCGGACCTCGGCCCCGTCGAGCATGTTGATCACGTGGCAGCCGTGGGCCACCTGCATGGCGGGCGCGTTCGCGTACCGGTCCACGGCGATGACCTCCACGCCGAGGCGCTGCGCCTCAATCGTGACCTCCTTCCCCAGTTCACCGCTCCCGAGCAGGAGAATCTTCGTGCGGGTGGGCGAGAGGGGTGTGCCGAGCATGGGGACCGTCACCGCGGGCCCATCCGCGGACCCCCTCAAAGGGGTATCGGTGCGGGCACCGTCACGCTGACGGGCCTCAGCGGCGCGCGGGGGCGCCGAGGCTGCGGCGGAGGCGCCGCGCCTCCCGCACCGCCCGCAAGGCCCGCCCGTGGGCCCGCCCGGTGAAGAAGGCAAGAACGACGGCGACCCCCATTCCCGCGTAGGCGTAGAGCGCGTGGGTGTCGTCCCCCGTCACCGTCGCCCACACGGCGAGGCCGATAGCGACCGCAAGGACGGGAACGAGCGCCCGAACCCATCTCGCGCGGCGGGCGCGGCAGGCCCTTGCCCGGGCCCGCGCCTCCGCCAGCCGGGCCTCGTCGAGGGAGAGGGGTTTGGGGACGGCAACCGCGGAGGCCATGCTCCGGCATACCCCCACGCCTAGCCCTTCTCCCCGGTGGGGACACCGCGACACCGCGCCGCGCGCGTCACTACCGAAAAGGGGCGCGCCCCCCTGGCCGGCCACACTCCGAGTCACCTTGAGGAGACAAAACAAAGATATCCCCCAAGCCCGTTCGCGCCCCTGGGTAGACCCCCATGACCTTCACGCTCCCCAACCTCCCGTACGCCCACGACGCGCTGGAGCCCGCGGTCGACAAGATGACCATGGAGATCCACCACGGCCGCCACCACAAGGCCTACGTGGACAACCTCAACAAGGCCCTCGAAGGCAAGGCGGAGTACACCGGCAAGAGCATCGAGCAGCTCTGCGCCATGGTGAACAGCCTCCCCGCCGACCTCAAGGGCCCCGTCCGCAACAACGGCGGCGGCCACTACAACCACACCCTCTTCTGGGAGATCATGGCCCCCAAGGGCCGCGGCGGCCAGCCCTCAAGCGAGCTCGCCCGCGCCATCGACGCCGACCTTGGCGGCATGGACAAGATGAAGGCCGCCGTCAACGACGCCGGCATCAAGCGCTTCGGCAGCGGCTGGGCCTGGATCATCGTGAACGCCCAGGGCAAGCTCGAGATCACAAGCACCCCCAACCAGGACAACCCCCTCATGACGGGTGTGGCCGACAAGACCGGCACGCCCATCCTCGGCGTCGACGTCTGGGAGCACGCGTACTACCTGAAGTACCAGAACAAGCGCGCCGACTACCTCGGCGCCTGGTGGGACGTCGTGAACTGGAACAAGGTCAGCGAGCTCTACGCCCAGGCCCGCAAGTAAGCCGCGAGCTCCTCAAGCGGAGCGAGCCATCCCGGTGGGAAGCGCAGCCCGCGCCTTCCCCCGGCCTTCTCTTTTTCTTGGACGGCGTTGGAGCACATTCCCCGCCAACGCTCCCGCTCCCGCTCACGTCAAACGTCCCACGTGAACGTGAGCGGGAGCGTGAACGGGAGCGTGAGCGTTCCCGACGATGCGCTCACGCTAACGCTCACGCTAACGCTCACGCTAACGCTCACGCTAACGCTCACGCTAACGCTCACGCTAACGCTCACGCTCACGCTCACGAGCCTCGTCCAACGTTTCACGGGAGCGTGAACGGGAGCGGGAGCGGGAGCGTGAACGTTCCCGACGACGCGCTCACGCTCACGCTCACGCTCACGCTCACGCTCACGAAAAACGAAGAACAACTCACGAGAACGAGCCCGGACGCTCCCTCATGGGTCACGCATGGTTAGGCGCAAGGGAGATACCCTCTGATTTCCCTGAACGCGCGGGACATTCCATGACCGTTTACAAGATGGTGGAAGTCGTCGGCACGAGCAACACGACCCTCTCTGACGCGATCACTTCCGCGGTCCACCGCGCGGGCCAGACCCTCGACGACCTCGGCTGGTTCGAGGTCAAGGAGATCCGCGGCCGCATCGACGAGGGCGAGATCGCCGAGTACCAGGTGAAGGTGGCCCTCGGGTTCCGCCTCCACGCCACCACCGAGGAGGAAGAGGTCACCTCCGTCCGCAACCAGGTGCGCACGCCCACGGACCGCGCCACGCGCTCCCGCGAGGCCCAGCTTGCGACGGCCGCGAAGCGCGGCGGCAACCGGAACACGGGCAACGTGGACACCCGCGGCAAGGGCGGCAGCACGAACCGCAAGACGAGCCCCACCACGACGCGCAGCCGCCGCGCGCCCCGCAAGAACGTCGACTAAGCCCCGCTAAGCGGGGATGCGCCACGACACCACGGCGAGCGCCACGAGGGTGGTGACGAGGACCCGTGCCACGTGGGGGCAAAACCCGGAGCAGGCCTTCCGCGCGAAAACGATCCCCGCCACCGCGAGGGCAAGAAAGAGCAGCACGAGCGCGAGCATCATGAGAATCCCGGAAACGGGGCAGCGGTCGCTGCTCCGCGTGCGCTCCTTGCCCCGCCTCCTTTTCCCGCTTCTGGTTCACGACTCGCACGATGCGGGCAGCCTGGCAAGCAATGACGTGGATGGGAGTAGAAGAAACGTTTATGCGCGTTGAGACCGAGGGGGTGTGGCAACCAAGGGGGTCCTCTAACTGTATTCCGTCTCTCCCGAAATGGTCCTCGGCAAGGCGGTGCTCAACAACCAGGGTGTCCAGGTCGGCACCGTCGCGGACGTGGGTCTTCACGACCTCCGCCGCGTGAAGTACCTGCTCATCCAGCAGGGCGCCGGCGCTGCGAAGCCCTCCGAGCTCCAGTTCATGCGCCTGGGTGTTGACCGCATCAACAAGATCACACCCGGCGGCGTCGTCCTCACGGAAGACGAAGCCTGAAGCAACGCTCGACTCCGCGGGGGCCTCGCGGCCCCGCGAACCTCTTTTTCCTGAACCCTTTCCGCTCAGGCCGGGATCTCTTTCATCACCGGCTGGGACTGCAGGAACTTCACGACCTGCTCGCGGCTCGGGTGCACACCGTCAGGGGACGAGATGTAGAGGCCTGCGACGGCGTTCGCGAGGAGGAGGCGCTCGGTGGGCGGAAGCCCCAGGAGGTGGCCCGTGATGTTGCCGGCGTTCCAGGCGTCGCCCGCGCCCGTGGCGCGCTTCTGATCCACCCGGAAGGTGGGAACGACCGCGGGCGCTGCGGGGCCGGTCCAGCTTGCGCAGAAGCCGCCCGTGTGCAGATCCACCGTGCCCGCGACGCGCGCCTTGAGGGCGCGGCCGCGCGCGAGGACGTCGGGGCCGCCTTCGGGCGCGTAGAAGGCGAGCTCGTTCTCGTTCACGCCGAGCACGTCGAGGTCGCGCGAGGCGCAAACGCGGTCGAGAAGGGCGGGAACGTCCCCGAGGCGGGAGCTCGGGTCCCCCGTGTCGAGAACGGTCTTCACGCCGTGCTTCTTCGCGAAACGGAAGGTGTCGGCGGCAAGCTCCGTGCCCTTCTCCCGGTTGAGCGTCCAGTTCGCAACGAGAACGAGATCGGACTCGCTGATGAGGCGCTGGTCGTCGTCGGTGAGGTCGTTGAAGCCGAAGCGGAGCACGCTGCCGGGGTAGTTGAGCATCACGTTGCGGTGCTCGGGACCGTACTCGAGGATGGTGGTGACGGCGAGGTCGCCGCCGTCGCGCACGTGGGTCACGTCCACGCCGGCCTTGCCCAGGGTCTGCTCGATGAAGGCTTTCCCGAAGGCGCTCGTGCGCGTGACAAGAGAGCTCGGGACGCCGAGGCGCGCGAGCGCGATGGCGGTGTTGGCCGCGTTCCCGCCCGGCAGCAGCGGCTGCGGGCCCGTGGGATAGTTGCCGCCGCCGCGGTCGTGGATGCCGCGCATGCGCTCGTTCGCCTCCGCCCACGGGGGGAGCGACACGAAGTGGTCGAGGAAGAAATCGGGCAGGCAGACGACGCGGAACCGGGAGAACACGGTCTCCTCGGAAAGGGCGGCCTGGAGGTTCCGCAGGGCATCGCGCATGGCCCGCAGTAACGCCTCGCAGTAGAAAAGGTTGCCTTCATACCGGTGGCCGCTTGTCGCGTAGGCTGCAGCCGCGCATCTGCAGAGTGGCAAGGTAGGGTGTTCCAAAAACTATATTCACGCTCTATCGCGTCGTGGGGCCCGAGATTATGATCACGCTTCTCGCGGGGAACCAGCGGATCCTGCTCACAGTCGACGAGACTGGAAACTGGACGAACCTGTACTACCCCTACGCCGGCCAGTACCAGCATGCTCGTGACGTGAAGCTCGGCCTCTTCGATGAGAAGGACGGCTCCTTCTCCTGGCTCGGCGAGGACCGCGCCACTTGGACGGTCGAGCAGCGCCACGGAGACCACACGAACACCGCGGTGACGGTGTACCGCAACCCCGACAACGTCGAGGTCAAGGTCACCGACATGGTGCACTCCAACCACGACCTCATCATCCGCAAGATCGAGGTCAAGGACCTGAGCGGCGAGAACCGCAAGCTCCGCGTCTTCTGCTACCACAGCCTCACCATTGCCGAGTCCATGTACCAGGACACGGCCTACTGGGACGAGGGCCGCAAGACCGTCAACCACTACAAGCGCAACTACTACTTCCAGTTCTGGGGCGCTCCCCACTTCGACCAGTTCACCTGCGGTGAGCACACCCTCAAGGGCCTCCAGGGCAGCTACCGCGACGCCGAGGACGGCAAGCTCGAGGGCGGCCGCGTGAGCCACGGCGCCGCGGACTCCGCCGTCGGCTGGAACCTCAGCGTTCCCGCGAACGGCCAGACGGCCGTGCACCTGCTCGTGTGCATCGGGGGCTCCCGCAAGCACGTGAACCAGGTCCACGACATGCTCTCCAAGCGCGACGTCAACCACCTCGTGCGCGAGTGCACGGACTTCTGGGTCCACTGGCTCAACAACAAGAAGATCCCCCTCGCGCCCAACCTCTCCGAGCAGGCCCAGCGCGTGTACAACCGCTCCATCTTCGTGCTGCGCAACTGCAGCAGCCACAACGGCTCCGTCATCGCCTCCCCCGACCCCCGCACCCTCAAGTCGGGCGGCGACACCTACAACTACTGCTGGTGGCGCGACGGCGGCTACATCAGCAAGGCCATGGACGAGGTGGGTCTCTACGAGCAGAGCCACAAGTTCCTCCAGTTCGCCATGAAGTGCCAGGAGGAGGAAGGTTACTTCATCCACCGCCACTTCCCGGACGGAACCGTCGGGTCCACCTGGCACCCCCCGCCCTTCATCCAGATCGACCAGACCTCCACGGTCATCAGCGCCGTCTGGCACCACTTCAAGCGCCACGGCGACCTCGACCAGCTCCTCGAGATGTGGCCCCTCGTCAAGAACGGCGCCAACTTCATCGTGGACCACTTCATGGACGAGCGCGGCCTCCCCCTCCCCTCCTACGACCTGTGGGAGGAGCGCAAGGCCGTGAACGCCTACTCCTGCGCGAGCGTCATCCACGGCCTCGAGCGCGCCGAGCGCATCGCTGAGCAGCTTGGCAAGAGCGTGGGCCGCTGGCGCGAAGCGAGCAACAAGATGCGCGAGGCCACCCTCAAGCACCTCTGGAACGAGGACAAGGGCGCCTTCTTCAAGGCCATCGACCCCGTGGACACGAACCTTGACGCGAGCACCCTGCTCGCCATCAAGCTCGGCGTCCTCAAGCCCGGCGACAAGCGCGCCGAGCAGCTCGTGCACGCCATCGAGACCCGCCTCTGGAACCACGAGGTGGGCGGCATCTGCCGCTACGAGGGCGACACCTACTACGGCCCCGAGAACCCCTGGATCATCTGCACCCTCTGGCTTGCCGAGGCCCACCTCATGCTCGGCCGCCCCGAGCGCTGCCGCGAGCTCATCGAGTGGTCCGCTCGCACGGCCCTCGACACCGACCTCCTCGCGGAGCAGGTGGAGGCCAAGGGCGGCGCCCACACGAGCGTCACCCCCCTCGTCTGGAGCCACAGCACCTTCATCGACGTCGTCAACAAGTACACCCGCATGGTGGCCGAGAAGACGACGGACGACGGCTCCGAGTAAGCACTCCGCACGGCCCGGGGCCCACGGGCCCCTCTCTTTTTCTTTCCCTCCCTTTCCTGCACGCTTGCCGTTTTTACCCTGTTTTCGGTGAACGTTCTAGCACGCGTGGACGCGAGCGTGGACGCACACCGGTGGGCCTCACTCTGTTAGGTAGAAGCCACCTTTATAGCAGGTAAGTGAGATTTTGGGCCCATCACCGGGGGTGTTTCTACACGAAAATCGCCATGATTGGGTGGGAGTTCCCGCCCTTCCTCGCAGGCGGTCTTGGCATCCACTGCCTAGAGCTCACCACAGAGCTCTCTCGTAAGGGCGTCCAGATCGATTTCTACATGCCTCACATGGCCTCCATCGAGGGGAACCGCCGCGTGGCGGACCACCACAAGCACCTGCGCATCATCGAGGTCGAAGCCGACCCCGAAGTGCTCATCCAGGGTGGCCCCTACGGCGGCGGCGGACGACAGCGCGGCCGCGGCTACGAAGCGAACTTCAACGACGCCGTGATGCAGTACAACGAGCGCCTCCTCAACGCCTTCGACTCCTACGACGCCGACGTCATCCACTGCCATGACTGGATCACCGTGCCCGCCGCCGTGGAGCTCAAGCACCGCACCGGCAAGCCCCTGGTCTTCACGGTGCACAGCACGGAGTACGACCGCTCCGCCGGCTTCTTCCCGCAGAACTGGATCATCAACCTCGAACGCCTCGGCATCCACGAGGCCGACGCCGTCATCGCCGTGAGCGGCTACACCCGGGACCAGCTCGTGGAGCGCTTCCGCGGTGACGCGAGCAAGATCTTCCCCATCCACAACGGCGTCAACTACGACAAGCTCCCCGCGAGCGTCACGAAGGACTACAACAAGAGCAACCGCACGGTGCTCTTCCTCAGCCGCGTGAGCCGCCAGAAGGGCCCCATCTTCTTCATGGAGGCCGCGCGCAAGGTGCTCGACGTGGACCCCTCGGTCCGCTTCATCATGGCGGGCAAGGGCGAGATGCTTCCCGAGATGATCCAGTTCGCGGTCCGCAACAACATGATGGACCGCATGAGCTTCACCGGGTACGTCACGGACGCCGAGGCCTTCAGCCTCTTCCAGAACAGCGACGTGTACGTGCTCCCTTCCGTGTCGGAGCCCTTCGGCATCAGCATCCTCGAGGCCATGACCTCGGGAATCCCCACCATCACGAGCAAGACCACCGGCGTGGGCGAAGCCCTCAACCACGTCCTCAAGGCCCACTACTGGGACACGTGGGAGATGGCGGACATGATCCTGCGCCTCCTCGACTCCCGGGCCCTCCGCGAGGAGCTTGGCAGGAACGGCGCCCGCGAGGCCCGCAAGTTCACGTGGGACCGCTGCGCGAGCGCCACCCTCGACGTGTACCGCTGGACCGCCGACCAGGCCCGCCGCCGCAACAACCGTGCCCTTCCTGCGAGCGTGAGCGCTTGACCTCCGTCTGCTTCTACTTCCAGGTTCACCAGCCCATGCGGCTGCGGCGCCTCCACGTCTTCAACGCCCCCACCAACGTGGACTACTGGGACGACGGCAAGAACAAGGCCATCTTCAACCGCGTGGCCGACAAGTGCTACCTCCCCACGAACAAGCTGCTCCTCGAGCTCATCGAGAAGCACGACGGCCGCTTCAAGGTGGCCTTCTCGCTCAGCGGCACCTTCGTGGAGCAGGCCCAGAAGTACCGGCCCGACGTCATCGAGAGCTTCGCGAAGCTCGCCGCCACCGGCTGCGTCGAGTTCCTCTCCGAGACGTACTACCACAGCCTCGCGGGCCTCTGGGACAACCCCGAGGAGTACATCGAGCAGATTCGCGAGCACCGCGAGCTCATGCTCAAGCTCTTCAACGTGGAGCCCCGCGTCTTCCGCAACACCGAGCTCATCTACGACAACCGCATCGCGAAGGTCGTGGAAGGCCTCGGGTACGAAGCCATCATGACCGAGGGCACGGAGAAGATCCTCGGGTGGCGCAGCCCCAACTTCCTGTACAAGCCCTCGGGCGGGTCCCGCCTGAAGGTGATGCTCAAGAACTACCGCCTCTCGGACGACGTGGCCTTCCGCTTCGGCAACGGGTCCTGGAACGAGTACCCCCTCACGGCCGACAAGTACGCCACCTGGCTGAGCCAGGCCGAGGGCCAGGTCGTGAACCTCTTCATGGACTACGAGACCTTCGGCGAGCACAACTGGCGCGAATCCGGCATCTTCGAGTTCCTCCGCCACCTCCCCGGAGAGGTCCTCAAGCACCCCCACATGGACTTCGCGACCCCCAGTGAGATCGTCTCCCGCCACGAGCCCGTGGGCGACATCGAGGTGCCCCACGCCATCAGCTGGGCCGACTCCGAGCGCGACGTGAGCGCGTGGCTGCACAACGAGATGCAGCACCAGTGCTTCAACGACCTCCGCGACCTCGCCCCCAGCGTGAAGGCCCTCAAGGACCCTGAGATCACGCACGCCTGGCGCCTCCTCCAGACGAGCGACCACCTGTACTACTGCTGCACGAAGTGGATGAGCGACGGCGACATCCACACCTACTTCAGCCCCTACGATTCACCCTACCAGGCGTTCATCAACTACAGCAACGCCATCCAGGACCTGAAGCGCAAGGTGGCCCTGCGGCTCGAGCAGCAGCGGCAGCGCGGCGCGGCCCTGGCCGCATCCCGCTGACCGGGCGCGCCACGAAAAACCCCCGGCGGCTTGACGTGTCCGGCCCAAGGGAACTTATTTCTGTGGAAAAGGGGTGCCAAGAGGGAGGCTGCCCCTTATGCACCGCTCTGCCATTTTCCTGTTCCTCGCCGTCAGCGGACTTCTCGCAGGCTGCACCGTCCCCGGTTTGACCGCGGGGAACCTCGCGGGGTCCGACGTCCCCACGTTGAGGAGCCCCGAGGAGATGCTGCTCGACCCAGGAGACCTCAAGGGAAAATGGACCGCCCACCCGCCTGAGCTTCACAACGGCGACTGGTGGAGGGTCCGCGCGGAGTCGGCGTTCAGGACCTACTTTGGCGAAGGGGACGAGGACATGCCGATCCTCGAACACGAGGTCATCGTTTTCCCGACCGTCGAAGCCGCCCATGAGAGCTACCTCGCGGGGGTCCCCGCGTTCCGCGCCCTGAAGGAGGACGGCTGCCGCGTGACGGAGGAAAACTGGGGGAACGGGGCTATCCATGCGCGGAACGGCCACTACGACAAGGTAGCAATCCGCATCGGTAACACCCTCCACAAGCTCTTCTTCTCAGAAGCGCCCGGCATGGACATGGAGGCCGTCGCGGCAGCCGTCATCGCCAAATACGCGACCGCACCCGCCGATGGCAACGGGACCCCCCAGCCGGGGTCAACGCTCCTCCAAGGCCCTGCCGATGCGCTGCTGCTCTCCGCCGGCGACCTCCCGTCCACATGGAAGATGGGCCCCGTGGAGCAGGATGCGGAGGAAGACGGGCAGATGCTTCCGGGACTCATCGACGACGCCCGCGTGGAGTTTCTTGTAGAGGAAACCGACGGCGAGGGAGCAGAGGCCCACACGTCAACGTGGCCCGTGGCAGGCCAGCACACCTGGCTCTACCGGACGGCCGCCGCTGCCCACAAGGCCTTCCTTGTGCAGGAAGAGGAGATCGAGACAGCGTCAAGGCACACCAGGGACGAGGGGAAGGAGCAGCCCTGGGGCGACGAGGGAACCCTCATCGCGAGGCCCTCCGAGGACCCCTCCCGGACCTACACGCTGTACCGGAAGGGCAACATTCTTTCTCTCCTGTGGACTGACTACGACGCCCAAGCCGAGGCAGCCTCCCTCCAGGAGAAGGCAATGGCGAAGCACGCCTCCGCGTGAGAAGAACTCAGTCCGCCCGCACGAAAAGGACACTGGCCTTCACGTTACGGGCAAGGTCTTCTCCACGGCTCCCCTTCAGAGCGTCCTTCAGGGAGGAGGACGAGAGGTGGTGCATGAGGAGCACGTCATGGTGCTCGGCCTCCGAGAGGATGGCCTCGTAGTGCGTGCCCTCCGCGCTCTTCACCTGCACCTGCACGCCCACCCGCTTCCCAATCTCCTGGGCCTCGCGGAGGCAGCGCTCGCTCGCCGCCGCCGTGGGGAAAATCTCGTCCCGCTCATTCTTGTCGAAGGACTCCACCGAGTCCTCGGACGCCCCCTCGAAGCCCGCCTGGCGCACGTTGAACGCCGTCACCGTGAGCCCCGGCGTCCCCTTCAAGAGGAGGAGACCGCGCTCGAAAGCGCGCCAAGTGATGTCGGAGCCATCGACGGGAGCGAGGACACGGAGAGCCATGGCTTGCGGACCCGTCTCACGGTCCATAAGGGTTTGGTTCCCGGAACCGGGTGCAGGTGCAACTGCATCTGCCCGGCCTCGCCGAGGCCGGTGCAGTTGCACCTGCACTCCGCCCCCCACCGAAACACCCATAGCCCAAGCCCCCCTAGGCGCCCCCTGGCGCGATGATGAACCTGAACCAGAGCCTCTCAGGACGATAGACCCTGATGCGATGATGAGTCAAAACGTAGCTGAGCGCCAGACTTCAAAAAGTTTGATCATTTCCCATGGGTCACCGAAGGCGACCCAATCCTGCCAGTACGCGAGGGCACGCACCCGGCCTCCCTGGGGCCGCAGGCCCCAGCACAAATGAAGCGGCCTTTTTGAAGGCCGAGTCAAAACGTAGCTGAGCGCCAAACTTCAAAAAGTTTGATCGTTTCCCATGGGTCCTTCGGACCCAATCCTGCCAGTACGCGAGAGAACGTACCTGTCGCCGTCCGTCGCGTCGTCGCAGCCGTACGCTGCCCACACGCCAAGCACGCGCAACCGTTGAAGCGGTCCCTCTCCGCCCCTCTGCGGAAA
>DATMKA010000087.1:0-3145 GCA_035553595.1 Thermoplasmatota archaeon
CGTCCCCGCACTCGGGGCAGAAGTACCCAGCGTAGTCCATGCGGGCGCCGCACTTCCCGCACGGCGCGAGGGGGCGGGGCGGGGGTCGCCCTGGAGAGAACGGAGCGCGGGCGCGCCCCATGGCGGTTAGGAACCGGTCGAGGTCCGCAAGGGCCTCGGGCCGGGAGTTGAAGGGGGCGAGGGGAAGCGCCACCTCGAGCACGGCGGGGCGGCCCGGCCCCTTCGGGTGGGCCTGGGCGCGGGTGAGCGCGTCGAAGAACAGGGCCCGCTCTTCCGCCGTGAAGGGGCGGTACCGGTACGCGAAGCCGAGCTGCACGAGGCCGCGGCGCTGCTGCACGGCATCCCCGGCCTCAAGGAGGCGGTCCAGGGCCCGCAGCGCAGCGGGTAAGTCCACGGAGGCGAGGCCCCACAAGCTGGCGGCGGCGGCCGTTCCCTCCTTCCGGAGGCCCGTGGCGGCCCAGGCCTCGATGCGCGGGCCCACCACGGCGGGCGCATGGAGGGCGAGCACGCCGAGGGCGGTGGCGGCGCGCTCGCTCACGGCATCGCTTCCGTCCACCGCGAGGGGAGCGAGGGCCTCAAGGAGGGCCTCGGGGCTGTGGCGGCCCGCGGCGGCCTCCACGGCATCGACGCGCGCAAGGCGCAGGGGCACGGGAAGGCTCGGCTCGTGGGCGAACACGACCGGAAGGAACGTGGCAGGGTCCGCCTCGTGCATGAGGTCGGTGAGAAGCGAGAGGGCCTCGGGGACGACCTTGGAGCCCGGCAGGATCAGCACCTCGCGGAGGAGGGCCCAGGCCTCCTCGAAGGAGGGGGCCGCGAGCGCTTCCTCCCGGAGACCTCCCCAGGCTTCGGGGGCGGTGCGGCTGCGGGTGAAGGCGCGGGCGTCCACGCGATCCCCTGTCACCCCCTGGGCCTTGAAGCTTCCCGCACGAGCGCCGGACCCGCCCCGGTCTGGTGTGCCGGCCTCGGGTCTGTTCCCCGATCGTCCACGCAATCCTTATAGGGATCCGCGGGTAGATTCCGGTCGTATGGCAAGTTACGGCCGGACCTTCCTCCTCTTCAGCGTCCTCACGGCGCTCTTCATGGGGGTCGGGTTCCTGCTCGGCGGCCTATGGGGCGCCAGCCCCTACGCGAGCATGCTCCTGTTCCTCGTGATCGCGCTCGTGCTGAACCTCGTCACCTACTTCTACAGCGCGAAGTTCGTCCTCTGGAGCTACCGCGCCCGCATCGTCACCGAGGAGGAGGCGCCGCGCCTCCACCGCATCGTGCGCGAGCTCGTCCAGAAGACGGACCTGCCCATGCCGCAGATCGCCCTCATCCCCTCCGCGAACCCCAACGCCTTCGCCACGGGCCGCAACCCCAAGCACGCCGTGGTGGCGGCCACCGAGGGCATCCTGCACCTCCTCAACGACGACGAGCTCGCGGGCGTCATGGCCCATGAGCTTGCCCACGTGAAGAACCGCGACATCCTCATCATGAGCCTCGCCGCCACCGTGAGCGGTGCCATCAGCTACGCCACGAGCGCGGCCTACTGGGGCGCGCTCTTCGGGGGCGGCGACGGGGACGACGGCGGCAACATCTTCACCGCCATCCTCCTCATGATCACGGCGCCCTTCGCGGCCATGCTCGTCCAGCTCGCCATCAGCCGCAACCGCGAGTACGCCGCGGACGCCGTGGGCGCAAAGATCCATGGGCGGCCCCAGGACCTTGCGCGGGCCCTGGAGAAGCTCCACCGCGTGGGCGAGCGCGTCCCCATGGAGCAGGGCACCCCCGCCACGGCGCACCTGTTCATCGCGAACCCCTTCAGCGGCGGCGGTTTCTCGAGCCTTTTCAGCACGCACCCGCCGGTGGAGGAGCGCGTGCGCCGCCTCAACGCCATGGTCTACGCGCTCTAAGGGCCCCTGGTTGCGGGCGCGCCCCCGGCGCCGCCCGCCACACTCCTTTTCTCACCCCCTGGGAACACGATTCGAACGGATCCGCCACCCGTGGAAAAGCGCGGAATGCGCACCCTGCGGCAGTGGGGAAAGTGGCAGCCCCCACCTTGGGATGAAGAGTCGACGCCCGTCCCTGGTTCATGGAATCCCGAGCAACCGCACGGATTGGCTTCCTGACGGTGGCGGCGCTTCTCGCGCCGACCCTCCTCATGGTCGCCATGGCGCCCCCCGCGGAGGCAGCGACCTCCTACACGTGGGGCTCCGACCTCTCCCAGTGGTGGAGCATTGACAACGCCAAGCGCGGCGAGGCCATTACCGCCGCGAAGGCCTCCGGCCAGACCCTCTTCTTCACGGACGCGAAGGACGGCTGGGGCCTTGCCGGCTGGGGCACCCCCGGCTACAAGACCATCACCACCTTCGGTGTGGGCGATGGCGGCGTGGACCGCGTGGTCCGCGACGCGCACGCCCAGGGCATCAAGGTGGCCGCGCGCTTCGACATCTTCAACGACCACGAAGCGGCCCGCCGCTTCCCCCACGCCGTCATCGGCGGCAACCCCACCTGGGTGGACCCCGCCTGCGCGGACGTTCGCGCCTACCTCATCGGCATGGCGAAGGATCTCGTGAGCCGCACCCGGATCGATGAGTTCCACTTCGACCACATCCGCTACCCCCAGGTGGGCGAGGACGGCGCCTCCGGCTCCGCCCGCCTCCCCTGCACGGGCGGTACCCTCGCTGACCAGACGGGCAAGGACCGCGTCGAGGTCATCACCTCCTTCGTGCGCGAGACCTCCGCGGCCGTGAAGAGCGTCCGGCCCGTCACCACGAGCATGAGCATCTTCGGCCGCGCCATGGAGGTTCCCATGCGCGACATCGGTCAGGACGCGGGCCGCCTCGCGCCCGTCCTCGACCGCCTCTTCCCCATGTTCTACCCCGGCTATTACAGCCAGGAGGCCGTGGCGAAGCCTTACGACTACATGTACCGCGTGACGAAGGCGGCCGTGCAGCGCTTCGGCTCCGCCGAGATCGTGCCCTGGGTGCAGGGTTTCGACGAGTTCGCGGGCAACACCAACGCCGTGTGCACGCAGATGAAGGCCGCCGCGGACGCGGGCGGCAGCGGTGCCATGGTGTGGTGGTTCGCGAGCATGGGCACGAGCCAGGCCACGTGGAAGACCCTTGCCGGGTGCCTCCCGGCGGGCACCGCGCCCGCTCCGGCC
>DATMKA010000088.1:0-9539 GCA_035553595.1 Thermoplasmatota archaeon
TTGTACCCGTCCCCTTCATCCCTCAACAGGAGAAGCCACCGTGCCCCGCGTCCCCCTCATCCTTGTCCTCGGAGTGCTCCTCCTCCCCCTCACCGGCTGCCTCACCACCCCAGCCGCGCCACCGCCGGACCCCGCTGCGCCGGACCCCGAGGGACCCACGCATCCCACCACGGGAGGAGGCCGCGTGGCCCTCGTCGCCTACCGCAACAACCTTCAGGGCGCGGAATTCGACTTCCAATGCGCCACAGGTGGAAAGGTCGGCCTGGACCGCATCCCCGGGGCCCGCGTCGCCCCCGGCACCTCGCACCTGGAGGTTCGCGTCACCTCGCCCCCAACCAACACGGGCCTACAAGTCGGGTGGGCCCTCGACGAGGCGGAACCCCAATGGCTCCCCGTGGTGTTTGCAGACGAGGCCACCCAACAGATCCCCGTCCCTCCTGAGGCCCTGGAGAACGAGACCGCCCGCTGGACCTTCTACTACCAGCTCAACCTGCAAGGCGCTGAACAGAAGTGCTACACCGGCGCCGGCACCGGCGAACGCGCGATCACCATCGAGGCTATTCCCAGCACGACCTAACCATGCGTCGCAGGCTCGTTGCAGCTACTGCGTTTCGTCGCCTGGAAAGGGTTAAGTCGCCGCAATTCGCATCCGCTTCGTGCACCCCAGGCCCGGGCTCCTCTTCGTTTGCGCCACCCTCGTGACAGGCTCGCTGGTAGCGGGACCGATGGCCGAGGAAGCGGGCGCAACCCAACTCATCCCCATCTGGTACCAGCAGGGCGCGTGCTCCCAGGACCCCGGCCTCTTCGCGAGCACGGGCTTCGCGACGCGCATCGAGATCCAGCGCAACCAGCGGGGGACGATGTCCTCCAGCATGTCCTACTGGATCGGCACCTACCTCCGGGATGGTTCCTTCATCCAAGTCGGATACCACGTGAAGCCAACAAGCCCGGTGGGAGAACAGGTCCGACCCTTCGCGTCCTATTTCCCCAACGGACCAAACTTCAACCACGACAGCGACCCCAACCACCGGTTGGAAGGCCCAGCCTTCGCCTCGGGCACCTTCCACTGGTTCAACATGACCATGGGCGCGCCGGGCGTGTGGACGATGACAGTGGATGGCGCCCCCTTCTGGAATATCACCACCACCCCCCTTGGCAGCGACGCCCTCGTGTTCGTGATGTCGGAAGTCTCCCAAGGCACCATCTACAACGAGCTGCGGGCCGCGCGCTTCTTCCCCGCCGCCCTCTACCGTGACGGGCAGGGCGTGTGGCATGCGCCCCAGAGCGCCAAGGCCTGTTACTACTACCAGAGCGATGGGAACGCCTGCACCCCCGCCGAGGGCGTGATCCGCCCCTACACCGTCGGGAAGGGCCCCACGGGCGTCAACGACATCCTCAGCGGGCGAGGCGCGCCCTGCGTCCAGAACACGGCAAGGCTGTGGTAGCGGCGCCTGCAGGCAGGAAGGATAGCACCTTCGGCCACCCAGCCGTACCGCCTTTTGTATGGGAAGCGCGTTTGATCCGGCATGGCCCAGGCAGCGCCTCCGACCCATCCGACGCGCATCGACCCGAAGCAGCGGGCGAAGTACGTGGCGGAGTTGCGGGCCTTTCGTGACCGCCTCCTGAACCTGGACACGCGGAACCCGTCGCTGTTCCTGCGCCGCATCGCGAAGCGCCGCAACCTCGACCTCGCCGCCCTCCCCAAGGCCGTGGCCACGGAGGTGCTCACGCGCGCCGCGCGGGGCCCGGGGGACGTCCTCCTCGTGGCGGACAAGGACGACTCGGAGGCTGCGGTCGCGTTGCGGGAGCACCTCACGCAGCTCCACCGCGCCGCCGTCGCGCGGGAGGAGGAGACCGGCCTGCGCGAGATGCATCTCGGCCTCGTGTGGGCCGAAGGGCACCTGGACGCGGAGACTTTCGTGCGCGGCCCCCTGTTCCTGTTCCCCGTCTCCCTCGTGGTGAAGCGGGAGGGGAAGCGCCAGGGGTGGTACCTCCGGTTCGAGGAGGCGCCGCCGCAGGTGAACAAGGCGCTCCTCGCGGCCGTCCGGAAGCTCCGTGGCTTCCGCCCGCCCGAAACTCTGGAGGAGACCCTGGAGGCCCGCCTGGAAGCCCTGCGGGAACTGGAGCCCCCGCCCGGCGCCGAGGACCTGCACACGCAGCTCACGCGCCTCCTCGGGGAGGTGGACTTCCCCGGCCGACCCGCGCCCGAGCGGTGGGACGCGGCGCTTCCCATGGTGCCGCTCACGAAGGAACTCCTCGAGGGGATGCCGCGCACGCCCGTGGCGCTTCTCCCGCGCGCCGTGGCGGGCCTCTTCCCGCAGGCAAGCAGCGCGCTCTACCAGGACATGGAGGAGATGATGCAGCGCGCGGAGGCGGGCGAGACCAACCAGGGTATCGTGGACAATCTCCTCGATGCGCCCGCCGACCCCCACGCGGAGAATCCCGCGAACGTGCGCGTCGTGGACCTCGATCAGGTTCCCGACCGGGAACTCAACACCGTGCTTCTCGCCGACCCCACGCAGGAGAGCGTGGTGGTGAAGGCCCAGCGCGCGGACTGCGTCGTCGTGCGCGGGCCCCCCGGCACCGGCAAGTCCCAGGTGATCGTGAACCTCGTCGCGGACGCCCTTGCGCGGAACGAGCGCGTGCTCGTGGTGTGCCAGAAGCGCGCGGCCCTCGACGTGGTGTACGACCGACTCCAGGCAGCGGGCCTCGGCGATGCGGCCTTCCTCATCCATGACGTGGAGGCGGACCGCGCCGCGCTCTACGCGAAGATCGCGCGCCGCCTCGGCGAGCAGGTCCCGCCCGAGAGCGAGACGGGCCTGCCGGAGGCCGTGAGCGCGGAAGTGGACGATCTCATCCGCCAGATGAAGCGCGTCGCCGACCCCCTGGGGGCGCCCGTGCACGGCATCCCCCTGCATGCGCTCTACGCCCGCGCCGAGACGGGCTTCAAGCCGCGCCTCGGCATCCCGCGGGAGGTCCTCGCGGGGACCGAGGCGGACCTGCAGGCCTTCGTGACCTTCCAGGGCCGCGCCCGCTCGGGCGTCCTCCGCTTCGACACGCCGCACCACCCCCTCGCGAAGCGCGAGAGCTTCGCGCACCTCGGCCACTTCGACAAGCCTCGCCTGGAGGAGGCCTTCGAGGCTCTCGCCCGAGAGGCCCGCACCCCCGGCCCCCGCGTCCTCCTCGACGTGCCCGGCCTCGCCGCCGAGGTGGCGACCTACGAGCGCCTCCAAGGGTCCCCTCTGCGGTTCCTCCAGCCCGCCTGGTACCGCGCCTCGGTGGCGGTGCGCGCGCACGCCCACCACTTCGGCACCCTTCCCACCTCGGAGTGGGCCGCCGCCCTCGCGCGCGGCCGCGCCCTCCAAGCCGCCCTCGACGCCGTGGCGCCCTGCATGAACGAGGCGTGGCGCCGCGAGGCCGCCGCGCTCGCGCCGGAGGCGCTCGCGGAGCGCGCGCTCCTCTGCCGGGACGCGCTTGCGCGCGACTTCGACGCGCTCCAGGCGCACGACCAGCTCCTCGCCTCTGTGCCGCCCGGGCACGTGGCGCTCCTTCGCGAGTGCGCCGCGCGCCTCGACGCCGCCCTCGACTGGGGCGAGCACGCGGTGCAGGAGGTCACGCTCCACTGGATCGAGGAGGCGGAGACCCGGCACCCGGAGCTTCGCGGCGCGCCCTTCGAGCGCTACGACGTGATGCGGGTGCGCCTCCGCGAGCGCCTCGACACGAAGCGCAGCCTCCTTGCTCGGGCGCTCGCGGCGAAGGCGCGGCGCCGCGCCCTCTCCCCCGAGCTTCCTCCCGGGGAGCATCACGCAAGCCGCAAGGCCGCCACGGACTGGAACAAGCTCCAGCACGAGGTCACGAAAAAGCGGCACATCCAACCGCTCCGTGCCCTCCTGCGCGACCACGGGTGGGCCCTCTCCCGCGTGGCCCCCGTGTGGCTCGCGTCCCCTGAGGTCGTGAGCGAGGCTTTCCCCCTGGAGCGCGGCCTCTTCGACGTCGTCATCTTCGACGAGGCCTCCCAGCTTGCGGTGGAGCGGGCGCTTCCGGTGCTCTACCGCGGCAAGCGCGTCGTCATCGCGGGCGACGAGCAGCAGATGCCCCCGTCCCGCTTCTTCGAGGCGAGCGCCGAGGACGAGGAGAGCCTCGACGACGAGGAGCCCGCCCCCGAGCCCCTGAAGGTGGAGAGCCTCCTCCTCCTCGCGAAACGCGTGTACGGTTTCGACTACCTCGGGTGGCACTACCGCAGCCGCCGCGAGGAGCTCATCGAGTTCAGCAACCACGCCTACTACGAGGGCCGCCTCCACGTGGCGGCGAACCTGGAGCGCGGCGGCAGCGCTCCCGCCATCGAGTGGGTGCCCGTGAAGGGCCGCTGGGAGGCCCGGCAGAACCGCGCCGAGGCCGAGAAGGTGGTGGACCTCCTGCACGAGGAGCTGCGCGCGAGCCGCGACGTGGGCTTCCGCACCGTGGGCGTCATCACCTTCAACGAGCGCCAGCAGCAGGCCGTCCTCGACGAGATCGAGCGCCGCCGTGGTACCGACCCCGCCTTCGCGGAGGTGCTCGCCCTCGCCGAGAACCCGAAGTCGGGCAAGGTGGACGACAAGCCCTTCGTGAAGAACCTGGAGAACGTGCAGGGCGACGAGCGCGACGTCATCCTGTTCAGCGTGGGGTACGCGCCCGATGCGGAGGGGCGCATGCGCCTCCAGTTCGGGCCCCTCGGCGTGGAGGGCGGCGAGAACCGCCTCAACGTCGCCATCACCCGCGCCCGCCTCGCGATGCGGGTCGTGTGCAGCTTCGACCCCGCCGGGCTCAACGTGGAGGCCACGAAGAACCTCGGCCCCAAGCGCTTCAAGCAGTTCCTCCAGTACGCGAAGGCGGTGAGCGAGGGGAACGACCTCGTGCGGCGGAAGGTCCTCGCCGAGGTGAACCCCCAGGGCGTGGCCGCGCCCGCGGAGGCCCGCCGCAAGGCCTCGCCCCTCGTCCAGCGGGTGGAGCGCGTCCTCCGGGAGGCCGGGTACACGGTGGAGGCCCGGGCGGGGCTTGCGGACCATGGGCTCGACCTCGCGGTCGCCGACCCCCTGGACCCGAAGCGGTACTGCCTCGGCGTGGAGCTTGACGGCGCTGCCTTCGGGCAGGGCGTGAGCATCCGGGAGCGCGAGGTGGCGCGGGACCGCTTCCTCGAGTCCCGCGGCTGGAAGGTCGTTCGCGTGTGGGGCCGCAACTGGTGGCGCGACCCCGGCGCGGAGGCGAGCCGCGTGCTCTCCCGCCTTCCCGTACCAGGCCGCCGGTGAGGAAGGGATCCTCACCGGCCGGCGGCCCTGCCTACCGGGCGGAAGAGAACCTTTTTATACAACACCGTGAGTCTGGGGTAAGCCCGCGAGAGGTTGTCCCTGGCCCGGAGCCCGGTCTGGGGAGCAATTCACGCGGTTGTTTCGCCCTTGAGGTGTTCCTATGGCTCACACTGCCCGTATTTCCCTGGCCGGTACCGACCCCACAAAGGTCGATGGCGTTTGCTCCCAGATCCGCACCATTGCCGAGCGCACTGGCGTTCGCATCGCGGGCCCCATCCCCCTCCCCACGAAGAACCTCATCGTTCCCTCCCGCAAGTCCCCTTGCGGCAACGGGTCCGAGACCTACGAGAAGTGGACCATGCGCGTCCACAAGCGCCTCATCGACATCGATGCGGACGAGCGCGCCCTCCGCCAGCTCATGCGCATCCAGGTCCCTGACTCCGTTAACATCGAGATCGTTCTGCGCACTTAAGTGCGCAGTGAGATCGAGATAGACCGAACCGCAGTTCGGTCGTGTCGAGATTGTTCTCCGCACCTAAGCGGGGACCCGTTTCCCGACCCTGCCCGGCCCTGCCGGGCGCTCAACGTTTTTGAGCAGTCGTTTTTCCTCCGAGCGGGAGCCCTGCGCCGGTGGGTCTCAGGGTCACTGTGCTGTATCCACGCTCTTTATATTGTTTGGTGGCAACGTATCGAGAGTATGGCGACCCTCCGCGACTTCTTCGGCACCCCGTGCCCCGCTTGCGCCAAGGACATCCTCCAGCCTGCCCCCCAGGTGACCCGGATGCCCCGCAACGAGGCCCACTGCCCCACCTGCAAGAGCGACCTCACGCTCGAGCAGCTGCTTGGCGCCCGCCAGAAGAAGGCCGGCAGCTTTGGCGGCATGATGCGCCGCCTCTTCGGCAAGTCCGAGCCCGGCTCCTACTGAGCTTCCTTCTCCGGGGGCCTGGCCCCCTCCTCGCTTTTTCCGTCCAACTCCTTTCCCGTAGCGATAGCGCCCTGTCCTTCCCGATGCTCGGCCGAAACCGCGGTGACACGGTGAAGCGGAGGCACGTGGGGACGGCTAGGAGGCCCTCCGTGAGCCACCGTCCCACCGATTCTCCGCGGTTTCGGCCGAGGACCCGCCGCAAGCCCGAAAAACGCTATAAGCCGCCGCCCCGCTCCCTGGGCGATGGCCCGCATCGACGAGCAGATTGCGAAGACCCTGAACGTTCCCCTGGAGCGCGCTCCGGTGGCGGACCTCATCGGGATGGAGCTCAAGAGCGCGGGCCGCGGCATGGCCACCTTCACCCTGCGGGTGGACCGCCGCCACCACAACCCCATGGGGTCCGTTCATGGCGGCATCCTGTGCGACCTCGCGGACGCATCCATGGGCGTGGCCGTCATCAGCACCCTCGGGAAGGACGAGACCTTCACCACCCTCGAGCTCAAGACCACCTTCCTCCGCCCCGTCTTCGAGGGGCTCCTCACCTGTGAGGCGAAGGTCGTGAACCGGGGCAAGCACATCGCTTACGTTGAGGCGAGCATCACGAACGAGGCGGGCAAGCTCGTGGCCCGCGCCGTGAGCACGAACATGGTGATCTCCCGCGAGGGCGACCCCGACGCGTTCCACCACAAGCCCCGTCCCGTCTGACCTGAAAAGGAGGCTACTTATCCCGCGACCCCCATGGGCGCTCGCTCACCTCCATGCCCGTGGATTTCCTCGACGTTGGTCTCGGTGTCGCGCTCGGTCTTGCCGGAGCGGGCGCCGTCGGTCTCGCGCTCGCCGCTTCGCGCCGCAGCCGGCCCGAGACCACCCTCACGGGCGTGTGGGCCCTCGATGAGGTGGGCCCGGGCGCGGCGCTTGTGACGGAGCGCCTCGCGCTCCCGACCGTGCCCGCGGGAACCCGCGTCCTCGTGCGCCCCGGCGCGCCCGTCCCTGTGGACGTGCTGCAGCACGCGGAGGTGCGGATGCATCCCGGGGTTCGCGGCAACTTCTGCGTCGGCGAGAACGATGCCCTCCTGTTTCTTGGCGCGCCCGCGCCCCGCACCCTCGCGGCGCACACCCGCGACCCCGCCCTCGTGGGGCGCGCACGCAGCGAGTTCCAGCGCCTCTGGACCGAGGCGTCCCCCTACCTGCTGCAGCTTCACGTGTGGGACCTCGCCGCCCACGTGGGCCACGACGTGGAGGTGGGGGGCGTCGTGCTTGCCGCCTGGGAGGCCGAGGGGCATCTCGTGCTCACCCTGTCCGAGGAGGGGCACACGGTGACGGTGGTCTCGCCCGACCCGCGGGATGCCGCCCTCAAGGGGAGCCCCGTGCGCGTGGCGGGTCGCGTCCGCGAGAGCGACGGCCTCCCCCTGCTCGCGGCCTTCCGCGTGGAGCGCGCCCGGGCCGCCCCCAGGACGGCGGGGCTCGACCGATAACCCTTTGCGACCCCACCGGTTTGTCGCGCTGACCCCCATGCGGACGCTCATCCGGGACGGCCTCCTCCTCACCCAGAACGCGCAGCGCGACATCGTCCGCGGCAGCCTCCTCATCGAGGGCGACCGCATCGCCGCCGTGGGGGAGGTGCCCGAGGGGCCCGTGGACCGCGTCATCGACGCGCGGGGCCACCTCGTGATCCCGGGCCTCATCAACCTCCACACCCACCTCCCCATGACGCTTCTCCGCGGCGTCGGGGACGACCTCCCGCTGGAGGAGTGGCTGCGCACCCGTATCTGGCCCGTGGAGGCGCACCTCACGGCCGCCGAAGTGAAGGCGGGCGCGCGCCTCGCGCTTCTCGAAATGATCGCGGGGGGAACCACCTGCTTCAACGACATGTACTTCTTCGCCGACGCGGTGGCCGAGGCCGCCGCCGAGGCAGGGGTGCGCGGCTTCGTGGCCTCCGTGTTCCTCGACTTCCCCACGCCGGAGCTCACGCCCGACCGCATGGAGTCGGAGGCCCGCCGCTTCCACGCGCGCTGGGCGGGCCACCCCCTCATCACGCCCACCCTGGGACCCCACGCCACCTACACCTGCAGCGACAAGACCCTGCAGACGGTGGCGCGCCTCCAGCAGGAGTTCGGGGGCTGCCTCGTGCACACCCACTGCAGCGAAACGCGCACCGAGGTGTACGACGTGGAGGCGAAGACCGGGCACCGGCCCGTCGCGCAGCTTGCGCGCCACGGCCTCCTCGGGGAGCGCACCGTGCTCGCGCACTGCGGCTGGATCACGAAGGAGGAGGTGCGCGCCCTCGGCGCCTCGGGCGCGGGTATCGCGCACTGTCCCGTGAGCAATTTCAAGCTCGCCACGGGCGGCTGGCTCCCCCTGCCCGAGCTGTGGGAGGCGAAGGTGGCCGTGGGGACGGGGACGGACGGCGCGGCGAGCAACAACACGCTCTCCCTGTTCGAGACGATGAAGTTCATGGCCCTCGGCCAGAAGCAGCACCGGTGGGATGCGCGCGTTGCGCCCGCCCAGCGCGTGTTCGATGCGGCCACGCGGGAGGGCGCCCGCGCCCTCGGCGCGCTCGACCGCCTCGGCAGCCTCGAGGTGGGGAAGCAGGCGGACGTGGTGCTCATCGACGTGCGGAAGCCGCACCTCACCCCGCTTACGGACCCCGTGAGCCACCTCGTGTACGCTGTGGGCGCGCAAGACGTCCGCACCGTCCTCGTGGCGGGGAAACCCCTCCTGCTTGAGGGCCGCTTCGAGACGCTGGATGCCGCGAAGGTGATGGCGGAGGCCCAGGCGGCGGCCGAGGCGCTCCTCCAGAAGGCCGGCGTCCGCCCCGGCGCGGCCCAGCAAGGGATTTAAGCGGCCCGGCGGATTGGCGAGGGATGCCACCGCGCGAGCCCCGCCCCTGGAGGAGCCGCCGCCTCCGCCTGGGGGCTGCCGCCGCCCTCGCGGTCTTGTGCGTGCTCCTCCTGGGCCTCCTGCTCGTGGCCCTCGACACGCCCCCGGGCGCGGCACCGGGCGGTGAGGGCCCCGGGTCCGGCGGGGGCTCGGGGAGCGGCACCGGCACGGGCAGCGGCTCGGGCTCCGGGAGCGGGAACGGCAACAGCGGCCGCACCGACCTCGAAGCGATCGCGCGCCAGCAGCAGGACTGCACCCTCGCAAACATTCTCGGGGGCACCGTCGCGGGCCTCGGCGTGTTGCTGCCTGCGCACGCCTTCTACCAGAAGCGGTCGCGCCGCGAGATCACGTGGAAGGGGGGCGCGGGCCTCGCCCTCGTGGCCCTCGGCGGGCTCATGATCCTCTCCTGCAATTGGATTCCCGAGGGCCAGAACGAGCCGCCCACCGCC
>DATMKA010000089.1:0-6042 GCA_035553595.1 Thermoplasmatota archaeon
GTAACTCACCTCTCGCCTCACGGCGGACCCGGGGGCTTCGGCCCCCGGCTCTCTCTTCTCTCCATACCCTTATGCCCCTGAAGGCGCCATCCGCGCCCATGCTCCAGGTGGCGGTGGACGACACCGATTCCCGAACCCTCGGCGGGTGCACCACCTGGCTTGCCGCCCGCATCCTCGACGCCTTTCCCGAATGCCACCCCGTGGGCTACCCGCGGCTCGTCCGCCTGAACCCGTGCGTGCCCTGGAAGACGCGCGGAAACGGCGCCCTCGCCCTCCGGCTTGAGGGGCCCGTCACGCTGCAGGAGGCCCTCGCGCGGGTCGTTGCGATCGTGGAGGCGCACGCGCGCGTCGCCGACCCCGACACGAGCCCTGCCGTGGCCGTCACCGAAGCCCCCGTGGAGGCCGCGTTCTACTGGCGCGCCGTCCGCCACGTCGTCCCCGTGGAGGAGGCCCGCGACGCCCTCGCAAAGGCGGGTGCCCTTACCTGGGCCGCGAAGCCCGAAGCGCGGGGCCTCGTGGGCTGCGCGGGGGCGCTCGCTTGGCCCGCGGAACGCGTCACCTACGAGCTCATCGCCTACCGTCACTCGGACCGCGTGGGCACCCCGAGGAGCGTGGATGCCGCAAGCGTGGCCGCCATGGCCCGCGCCTTCCCCGACACCTTCGACTCCTACTGCTTCGAGGAGGACGTGGTCGTGATGGAGCCCGCCTCCCCATGCCCCGTACTGTACGGGATCCGGGCCACGCGGCCTGACGCGCTCCCGGCGGCCCACGCGGCGGTCGTGAGCGAAGGCGCGGCGAGCTTCACGATCTTCGAGACAAACCAGGCGAGCGACGACCACCTCCTCGATCGGCCCCTCGCGAAGGCCGAGCCCTACACGAGCATGCGCTGCGAGGTCACTGTCGCCTCCCGCCCCGAGCGCGGCGCCGGCGGCCACGTCTTCCTGGAGGTTTCGGACCCCACCGGGTTCCTGCGGGTGGCCGCCTACGAGCCCACGAAAGGGTTCCGAGAGAGCGTCCTCGGCCTCCGCCCCGGGGACCGCGTCCTCCTGTGCGGCTCCGTGATGGCGGGACCCGACGGCGCGCTCACCCTCAACCTCGAGAAGTTCGAGGCCAGCGAGCTCGTCCCCGACCGCGTGAAGGTCGCCAACCCCAAGTGCCCCACCTGCGGGAAGCCCATGGGCAGCATGGGCAGCCGCGGCGGGTACCGGTGTGAGCGCTGCCGCACAAAAGCCCCGCCCGGCTCGGGCGAGTGGGTGGAGCGCCCCCGGCGGCTCGCCCTCGGGTGGCACGAGGTTCCCGCTTGCGCGCGGCGGCACCTTGCCCGGAGCATGGGCGGCGCCCAAGCCCCTTAGGAAGCGCTATATCGCTCCCGCCCGGTTGAGGGGTGAGGCTGAACTGTGACAGAGGAACCTCGGCTTCTCACGCCCGCCCCACTCATCGCCGCCTTGGTGCTCGCCCTCGTTCCGAGCGCCCTCACGCTTCGCGGCGACCTGCCGGGCGACATCCTGTTCTACTCCTTCCTGTTCGGTCCCCTCTCGTTCCTTGCCGTTGGGGCCGCCTTCCTGTGGGGAACAGGTCCCTCCGAAGCGCTCCCTTCCTTCCGGCGGTCCGTGGCGGAGACGGTGGCGGTGCTCGGCGTCGTCCTCTTCGCGTTCCTCGGCTTTGAGGCGATGCGGCCCGCGGAAGCAGCCGCCCAGCCCGCCGCGATGCTGCCTTTCGTCGGGCGCGTCATGTCCACCGTCCCCCTCGCCCTCCTCGCCGCAACCCTCCTCGCGGTCGCCCTCTCCTATCCCCGGCCGGGGCTCGGGTTCACGAACCGGCCCCGCACCCGGGACGCCCTTGTCGTCCTCGGCGTTTGCGCGGCGGAGCTCCTCCTCCTGTTCGCCGTGACGGGCCGCCCGCCCTTCCCCCTCGCTGCGGACCGCTTCCCCCGGGTGCTCCTGTTCCTCGCCGTGCAGCTGCTCGCCCTGGTGCTTCCGGCAGTCCTGGTGTGGCAGGTATTCCTCCAGTCTCGTCTCGAGACCCTTCTCTCGCCGGGATGGGCCATCGTCGCGCAGGCCGCCGTGGCTGCCTCCGTCGGAAGCATCGGGTACGCAGTTGCTTGGGGCGGCCCAGCCGAGTTCGCCATCCCCATCTTCGGGAGCATCGCCGCAGTGGGGCTCCTCGGGGGCCTCCTGTGGCACCGGACGCGGAACCTGTACCTCTGCGCCCTGTTCCACCTCCTGGCGGCCCCCATTGGGCTCCTCTGACCCGACGCGCTTCGGAACCCTTTTATCCAGTCCCGCAATCTTGTGGGGCGAGGATATTCGAGTGGCCCGGGCAGCGAGGGAAGTGTTCACCCCCGGGGTCATCATCGCCCTTGCTGCCCTGGTCGTTCTCGCGGGCGTGGGCCACGCCCTCGGCGGCACCTCCGCGGAGGAGCTGCGCCAGTTCTTCGCCGTCCCCCTCCTGTTCTTCGTGGTGGCGGCCTGGAGCCTGTTCCACCTCCTCAAGGGGAGCGCCGTCACCCCGCGCGCACGCTACCCGAAGGCCGAAGCGATCGTGATGGTGGCGGCAAGCGCCGTCCTCCTCACGGTGCTCACCCTCGGCGCGGACGACTTCCCCTCCTTCAACGTCCCCTTCCTCGGCCGCATCGTGCTCACGCAGCTTGCCCTCGTGGTGTACGCGGTGCTGCTGTTGAGCCTCGTGGTGTTCCGGCCGCGCCTCCACGACCTCGGCCTCACGCGCTTCCCGCAGATCACGAACTGGCTCGTGGTCCTTGTGGTGGGCATCCTCGGTTACGTTGCCCGTGTGCGCCTCGATTTCACGAACCTCGACGCGCACGTGGCGCAGCTTCCCGCCACCCTCCTGTACGTGGCGATTCCCGCCAACCTGTTCTTCCGCGCCCTCTTCCAGACCCGGGCGGAGCTCATCCTCCCCGCCGGGTGGGCCATCCTTGCCCAAGGCATCTTCTCGGCCGCCCTCCTCGGCGCCTCCATCGTGGCCGGGGGCCGCGAGTGGACCATGGCCCTCCAGCTCATCTTCCCCGCCCTCAGCCTCAGCATGCTCACGGGCATCGTGTGGTACCGCACCCGCAGCCTCTACCTGTGCGTGCTCCTCCACCTCTTCATCAGCATCGGCTTCCTCGTCTAACCCCTCCGCGGCGGGTTAGGCTTTTGGGGGTGGCCCGCCTAGCAGGGCCCCGATGAAGGCCCTCGGCATCGAAGGCACCGCCCACACCTTCGCGGTGGGAATCGTGGAGGTGGAGGACCCCGCCACCGGGAAGGGGCTCCGCATCCTCGGGCGGAGCGGGAAGATGATCCGGCCCGAGAAGGGCGGCATCCACCCGCGGGAGGCCGCGAACCACCATGCCGAGCACGCGGGCGCCCTCGTGCGCGAGGCCCTCAAGGAGTGGGGCGGCGACCCCCGGGACCTCGACCTGGTGGCCTTCAGCCAGGGGCCCGGCCTGGGGCCCTGCCTGCGGACGGCGGCCACGGCGGCCCGCTCCGTCGCGCTCTCCCTCGGAAAGCCCCTTGTGGGCGTCAACCACTGCGTCGCCCACCTCGAAATCGGGCGCGCAATGACTCCCGCCGAGGACCCCGTCCTCCTGTACGCCTCGGGCGGCAATACCCAGGTCATCGCCTACGTGGACGGCAAGTACCGGGTGCTCGGCGAGACGCTCGACATCGGCGTGGGGAACATGCTCGACAAGTTCGGGCGCGAAATGGGCCTCCCCTTCCCCGCGGGGCCCGAGCTCGAAAAGCTCGCAAGGCAAGCCTCCGGCAAGCTCATCGACCTCCCCTACACCGTGAAGGGCATGGACGTCGCCTTCAGCGGCATCCTCACGGCGGCCCTCTCCAAGCGGGACACCGAGACCATGGCGGACCTCGCCTTCTCCCTGCAGGAGACGGTGTTCGGGATGCTCGTAGAGGTCACCGAGCGCGCCCTTGCCCACACCGGCAAGAACGAGGTGGTGCTTGGCGGCGGCGTGGCCTGCAACGAGCGCCTGCGCGAGATGAGCCGCCTCATGGCCGAAGGCCGCGGCGGGGTAAGCTACGCGCCCGATCGGAGCGTCTGCGTGGACAACGGCGTCATGATCGCTCACACGGGCGTCCTCATGCACGCGGCCGGCATCATCACGCCCCTCGAAAAGACGGGTGTTGATCAGCGCTTCCGGACCGACGAGGTCCAGGTGTTGTGGCGCGACGGGGAGCAACCTTTCCCCCGCCGCACCGAGCCCGGCATCCTCGCCCGGGGCGCTGAGGCCGTCGTCCGCGAAGCCACGTACCTGGGGCGCGCCGCCGTCGCCAAGCAGCGCGTCCCCAAGGCCTACCGCCACCCCGCGCTCGACGAGCGCCTCCGCTCCGCCCGCACGCGCCACGAGGCGCGCCTCCTCTCCGAGGCCCGCCGCGCAGGCGTCCGCACCCCCCTCGTCCTCGATGCCCACACCGCCTCCGGCACGCTCACCCTGGAGCGCGTCCGCGGTGTCACGTTGCGGGAGCGGCTGGAGACCGCGGGCCCCGCGGAGGCCCACGGCCTCCTGCAGGCCATGGGCGCGAGCGTGGCGCGCCTCCACCGAGCGGACCTCGTGCACGGCGACCTCACCACGAGCAACGTCATCGTCCCCGAGGGAGCGGGCGAGGACCTCGTCATCCTCGACTTCGGCCTCGCCTCCGTCTCCATCGAGGTGGAGGACAAGGGCACCGACCTGCACGTCCTCATGGAGGCCCTCGAGGCCGCCCACGGCGACCCCCGGGAGCGCTTCAACGCCTTCCTGAAGGGCTACGCGGCCGCGGGCGGCACGGACGAGGTGCTGCGGCGCCTCGACGAGATTGTGGAGCGCGGGCGCTACCGCGGAACCTGATCCTCACTCCTCGTCCGGCTCCTCCTTCCACCCGCCCTCGACGTGCGTCCCCTCCGGGATGGGGTGGAACACGTTCCCCTCCGTGGGGGGCGCGGACTCGTCGTGCTCGAACATGGTGCGCCGGATGTAGGGGACGGCGGCGCGCTCGTAGGTGCGCGGGGCCACCGCGTGCGCGATCTGCTGGAAGTTCGACGCAACCCCAACGGCCACCTCGCGGCGAGGGTGCCGGATGCAGTCCACGATGGCCTCCGCCACCGTTTCCGCATCGTACACGGGTTGGGGCGGGCGCACGGTGCGCCCCGTGTAGTTCGCGGCGTGCTCGTAAAAGGGCGTGTCCGTGGGCGGGGGCATCACGGTGCACACGAGCACGCCCTCCTCCTCCCACTCCTGGCGCAGGGACTCGGCGAGGCCGACGACCCCGAACTTGGACGCGTTGTAGGCGCTCAGGTAGGGCACCGCCGCCTTCCCGAGCACCGAGGCCACCGGGATGAAGAGGCCGCGGCTCTCCCTGAGGTGCGGGAGGGCCGCGCGGGCACAGTGCGCCATCGCCACCAGGTTCGTCTCGATGACTCGGGCGAAGACGTCGCTCGGCGTGTCCTCGAAGCGACCGAAGGCGGAAACGGCCGCCGTGTTCACCCAGACGTCCACCCGGCCGAGCTCCGCCGCGGCGAGGTCGGCGAGGGCCTTCACCTGGCCCTCGATGGTAATGTCCGTGGGGACGGGGAAGGCGGTCACACCCCGCTCCTCGCACGCCCGCGCCACCTCGCGGAGGGGCTCCTCGCGGCGAGCCGCAAGCACGAGGTTCGCGCCCCGGTCCGCAAGGGCAAGCGCGGTAGCGCGGCCGATGCCGCTCGAGGCACCGGTGATGACGACGGCAAGGCCTTCGATGTTGCGGGCCATGGCTTCCCCTCCCTGGCGCGGCGAAAGGGGGTTCTGGCCGGGCCGTGGATAGCGCCCTCGCGGCCTCCGCAGGGTTAAAGAGGCGGCCCCCACCATTCCACGCACCCTGGAGGGCTCCCCGTGCTCCCCGTCGCTCCCGCCGTCTTCTCCTGCAACGGATGCGGCTTCTGCTGCCGCCACCTCGCGGAAGGGGAGCCCCGCTGGCCCACCTACTTCGAGGGCATGGCCGCCCTCGGCCTCTACCCGCTGCCCACCCGGGACGGGCTCGGCATGACGAGCGAGGAGCGCCGCGTCTACCT
>DATMKA010000090.1:0-14130 GCA_035553595.1 Thermoplasmatota archaeon
CCCCAGGGCGGCGGCCAGCGCCCCCAGCAGGGCGGCGGCCGGCCCCAGGGCAACCGCCCCGGCCCCGCGCCCGCCCAGCGCCGCTGGTAAAGCCCAACGGGCGGCTCCGGCCGCCCGGTTCTGTCTTTTCTTGATCAGCGCTTCGCGACCGTCTGCTCACGGAGCACGTACTTCGCCACGAGGAAGACGAACACGGCGATGATCAGGAAGTAGATGAGCGCGTCAGCGAAGTGGCCGATGCGGAAGGGCCCGAAGGGGCCGAGGTTCGTCTCCGCCGTCTTCCAGTCGTCCCCGAGGGTCGCAAAGAGGGGCTTAAGGAGCGGGGTGATGATGTCCGTCACGAGCGCCTGGACGAGGGAGGTGAGGGCCGCGCCGATGATGAAGGCGATGGCGAGGCCGACGACGCCGTACTTGTCGAGGAATTCGCGGAACTCGCGGAACAGGCTGGGCTTCGCAGGCATTTCGGCGTTTGGCAGCGTTCTGGTGGCCATGGGCCCCCCACGCGGGAGGCGGGAGTTCAGCCTTTCGGCCACGCACCCCGAGGGGTTGCCGGGAACCCGGCCAGAACCCAATTGCCCCCCTCGATGGAAAGCGAGGCGCATGGCCGACAACAAGCAGCAGCCCGTGAGCGACGACGTGGTGGCGGCGGGCGCCGTCGTGAACGTCATGGAATACCTGCACGGCATCGACTTCCCCGCCAACCGCGAGCAGATCGAGACCTACGCGCGCAAGCACGGCGCCGACGAGTCCGCCCTCGAGGAGATCCGGTACCTGCCGGCCGACCGCGAATACAAGGACCCGGCGGAGCTCATTGCCGCCATCGGGCAGGAAGTGAAGGGCCTCCACGAGTCCTGACCTTAGAGCTTGATCTGGGCGCCCACCTCGACCACGCGCTCGGGCGGGATGCGGAAGAAGGCCGTGGCCTGCTGCGCGTTCCGCACCATCACCTCGAACACCTTCTCACGCCAGAGCGCCATCCCTCCGGGGCCCCGGTGCGCGATGGGCCGCTCACGGCCGAGGAAGTACGTGACGTCCTCGGGGTCGAACTCGAAGCCGTGGCCCCGCAGGAGCCCCATGATCTCGGGCACGTTGGGATCCTCCATGAAGCCGTAGTGCGCGATGGCCCGGTAGAAGCCGTCCCCGAGCGTCTGGAACTCGAGGCGCTCCGCCGCCGGAATGTAGGCCACCTCCTCTGCCGCCACCGTGAGGATGAGGACGCGGTCGTGCAGCACCTTGTTGTGGAGGAGGTTCCGCTGGAGCGCGGGCGGCGCCGCCCCCGAGTTGCCCGTGAGGAACACGGCCGTCCCCGGCACCCGCGGCGGGGGTGAGGCCCGGATGCCCTCGAGGAAGCGCTCGAGGGGAACCATCGTCTCCCGCAAGCGGTCCGCGAGCACCTGGCGGCCGCGGCGCCACGTCGTCATGAGCGTGAAGGCGAAGGCCGCGACCACGAGCGGCACCCACCCGCCTTGGGGAACCTTCACGATGTTCGCGCCGAAGAAGGCTAGGTCGATGATGAGGAAGGACCCGATGAGAACCGCGGAGAGCGGCCGGTTCCACCCCCACAACTCCCACGCAACGACGATGAGGAGGAGCGTCGTGATCGCCATCGTGCTCGTGACGGCGACGCCGTAGGCCGCCGCCAGGTTGCTCGACGTCTGGAAGGTGAGGACGAGCCAGAGCGTCGCGAGCATGAGCGCCCAGTTGATGCTTGGGATGTAGATTTGGCCGCGCTCCGTCTCGGAGGTGTGCTCGATGCGGACGCGGGGACTGTACCCGAGGTGGACCGCCTGCATCGTGAGGGAGAAGGCCCCCGTGATGATGGCTTGAGAGGCGATGATGGTGGCGCCCGTCGCAAGCACCACGAGAGGGTAGAGCGCCCACTCGGGAGCGAGCAGGTAGAACGGGCTCACGGCCGCCTCGGGGGAGACGAGAAGGAGGGCGCCCTGACCGAAGTAGTTGAGAAGGAGCGCGGGAAGCACGAAGGCGAACCACACGAGGCGGATGGGCCGCTTGCCGAAATGCCCCATGTCCGCGTACAGCGCTTCACCGCCCGTCACGACGAGGAAGACCGAGCCGAGCACAAGGAAGCCGTGCCACCCGTTCGCCGCGAAGAAAGCAATGCCGTAGGCGGGATTGATGGCCTGAACCACCTCGGGCGCCATGAGGATGCCGCGGATGCCGAGGAGGGCAAGCACCGAGAACCAGAGGAAGGTCAGGGGCCCGAAGATCTTCCCGATCCCGTGGGTCCCGCGGCGCTGAACCAGGAACAGGCACACCAGGATCGTGATGGTGATGGGCAGGATGTAGGGCTCGAAGGCGTGGGTGGCCACCGTGAGCCCTTCCACGGCCGAGAGCACCGAGATGGCGGGCGTGATGATGCCGTCCCCGTAAAGTAGCGCCGCCCCGAAGATGCCCATGAGGATGAGCAGCCACCTCGCTCCCTGGGGAAGGCCCCCGCGCCCCCCGTGCTCGGGGTGGACGAGCGCCATGAGCGCAAGAATCCCGCCCTCGCCCCGGTTGTCCGCCCGCAGCACCAGGATGAGGTACTTGATGCTGATGACGAGAAGCAGCGCCCAGAAAATGAGCGACAACACGCCGAGCACGTTCTCCGGCGTGGGCGCGACCCCATAATGCGGCCCGAAACACTCGCGAAGCGCATACAGGGGACTCGTCCCAATGTCCCCATACACCACGCCAAGCGCCGTAACGGCAAGCACCGCGAGAGACGCACGAGCAACCCCGGGAGACCCCGGGGCCGGCTCGGTCGAAGCGGGGCGCGACATAGCTCGGGTGCTAACCTGGGAGAGGCTTAAATTCCTTCCCTACAACCTTCAGAAAGGTTGATCATCACCCATGGGTGCCTGCGGCACCCAATCCAGCCAGTACGCGAGGGCGCGTGCTGCGGGAATCGGTTGGGAAAAGGAAGTGGCCTCGTCAGGGACGCCGCGCAGGGCGCGAGGACCAGACGGGGCGACTGACGAAGGAAGTAGCCCCGTCAGGATTCGAACCTGAGTCCCAAGATCCAGAGTCTCGGATGATTGGCCACTACACTACGGGGCTGATGTGGCGCACCTGCAGTTAAGCAGGCAACCCTCCCAGGAAAGCCCGGGCGGGCACCCCCATATTCCGCTTCCCCCATAAGAGCATTACGGTACGCCCCAGGGTGTGGCGGAAGAGGGAGATTCATGACCCGGGCCCCCGCTCCACGGAGGCATGGGCCGACAGCTCCTGTTCCCCCTCCTTGCCGCTGGCATCGCGCTTCTCGCCTTCGTGGCCCTCGCGCCCGCAGCGACAGCGGAGGAGGTTCCCGCCACCATCCAGGGCAGCTACTTCCTCCCCGACCGCATGACCGTCACCGCCGGGGACACCGTCACGTGGACCAATTACGACGCTTACCCCCACAAGGTTGCGGTGGAGGGTACGAGCGATGCCACCGGCACCCTCGGTCAGGACGCCTCGGGCAGCCTCACCTTCCCCAACGTTGGCACCTACACCATCCGCTGCCCCTTCCACTCCAACATGAAGGCCACCATCGAGGTCGTGGCCCCCGCCCACGAGCCCACCGGCCCGAACGAGCCCCCCACCATCACCGACGTGAGCATCACCCTCGACGGCATGACCGTCCACCTCACCGCCACGGGCACCGACCCCGAGGGCGCTCCCCTCGCCTACGGTTGGAACTACGGCGACGGCAACGCCACCCAGTACACCGAGGCCGCCAACCAGTGCGTGAGCCACACCTACGCCAAGGCCGGCACCTACAAGATCACGCTCTACCTGAGCGACGGCCCCAACTACGTCCACGAGAACCGCATCGTCACCGTCGGGAGCCCCGTGACCGGTGGCGACGACGGCGGCAACACGCCGACGACAGCCTCGCCCACGCCGACCACGACCACCGCTGCGTCCACCGCCACCCCGACGCCGACCATCGCGCCCGGCCCCACGACGGCGACGACCCAGGCCCCCGCGACTGGCGCGACCACCCCCACGACCACGGCACAGCCCTCCACGAGCGGGAACACCACCCAGCCCGAGGGAGAAGTGCCTGGGGTGGGCGCGCTTGCTGTCCTCGCCCTCGCCGCGGTCGCGGCCCTCGCCTACCGCCGCCGCAGCTAACCGCCGCACGCGCCCTCACGGGCGCCCCCTTTTCCTTTTCCTCTTGCCCCAGCGGGAGCCTCCGCGCCCGGAAGCGCAGGCATGACTGGGCCCTGAGACAGGGGTGAGGGAAATGGGCGTGGCAGGATTCGAACCTGCGACCCGCTGTGTGTAAGACAGCTGCCATAACCGCTAGGCCACACGCCCGTGTGTGAAGGCGGCCCGGGATGGGCGGGCCGCCTTCAAGAGGTTTCCGACTTTAGACCACGTAGATGGCGGGGCGGCCGGGGGCCGCGAAGCGGGCCTTCCCGGCAGGGTCCTCCACGCCGGGCTCGCCGGCCGCGAAGACCGCCACCTCGACCCGGCCGACGCCGCCGTCGGCCTCGCCCTCGCTCCCGCTACGGGGCCCCCCGAACTCGCCGCTCAGGAAGGGCGCGGCGGCCTTGAGGGCAGCCGTCTCGTCGAAGCCGCTCGCACGGGCCTTCACGTCCTCGGGCTTGAGGCTTCCGAGCTCCTTCACGAGGTCCTGCGCAAGCTTGGGCGCGTCCTTCCCGTTCTTCTTGATCTCGGGGTCCTGCATGGCCGCGTTCATGAGGGTGGGCACCTTGAGGTTGCCTTCGGCGGCAAGCTGGAGGGCCTTCTCCATCATGGTGCGCTTCCAGGCGGGGCTCGTGTAGTACACGATGCGCTTGGGCTGGATGCCCGTGACCTTCAGGATTTCGCGCGTGTCGTCGAGGACGCGGCGCACGAAAGCCTCGGCCGCTTCCGCCGCCGGCGAGAGAGCGCCCGCGGGAGCGGTGGGCCACTGCGCGTCGATGGCGAAGCCCGGGAGCCCGAGCACCTCGTGCACTTCCTCCGCCACGTGGGGCGCGAAGGGGGTGATGATGCGGTTCTGGACGCTCAGGAACTCCTTGAGCAGGGCGGTCGTGGGTGTGCCGCCGGAGCGGCGCATGTACCAGGCCCACTCGCGCTGCAGGTCGAAGAAGCCGAGCTTGAAGGCCGTGCGGAAGTTGCCGGCCTCCATCTCGGCCCCGGCGCGGTTGACGAGCCCGTACATGACGCTGCGGAACCACGCGTCCACCGTCGCGTCGCCCTCGGCGCGGGCCGCGGGCGGGGCGCGGGCGTACTCCAGGAACTGGCGCACGCGCTTCGTGGCGTTGTGGGCGAAGTCCTCCTCGAAGTTCGCGTCATCCACGCCTTCGCCCGCGTTTGCGAGCGCGAGGCGCGTGCCCGTGACGCCGAAGCGGTCGAGGCCCTGGCGGAGCGTCATGAAGTTGCCGCTCGACTTGCTCATCTTCTCGCCGTTGAGGAGGAGCCACCCGTTCACGCCGATGGCCTTCGGCCAGTACTTGGGGTCGTCCCAGATGGCCACGTGGTTGAACACGAAGAAGGTGAGGTGGTTCTGCAGGAGGTCCTTGCCGGAGTTGCGGAAGTCCACGGGGTACCAGTACTCGAACTCCTCGCGGCACTTCCTCACGAGGTCCGCCGTGACCGTGCCCTTCGCCGCGGCCTCGGGGCTGCCCTTCCCAAGGAGCACGTAATCAAAGAAGGCCTCCGTGAGATCCTTCGCGTCCACGCCGGGACCCTTGCGGCCCTTGCTGCCGCCGCCCGTGACGGTGCCGGGCTCGAGCCAGGGCGCGAGGTGGTAGTAGGCCATGTAGATGGTGGAGTCGCTGAGGGACTCGATGAGCCAGCGCTCATCCCAGGGAAGCTTCGTGCCGAGGCCCGTCTCGCGGGCGCAGGCCCATTCGCGGAGCCAGTCCACGACGTAGTGGAACTGCTTGCGCGCAAGCTCCGGCATGAACTGCATGCGGTCCATGGCCTCGTGGGCCTTCTGCTTCCACTCGGCGTCGCTGTACTTCATGAACCACTGGTCGGAAACGATCTTCACGACGCAGGGCGTGAGGCAGCGGCAGCGCACGGGACCGGAGGGCCAGTACCCGGTGGCGGCCTCGCCGCGGCCGAGGAGCCACTCGCGGATGCCCTCCTTCACCTCGGCGGTGGGCTTGCCGGCGAACTGCTGCGCGTTCTCCAGCATGACGCCCTCGTAGAAGCCCGCGTTGTAGGCGAGGTCGGTGGCGGCCGCAATCTTGTCGGCCTGGGTGTGGCTCGTCGCCCCCACCTCGGCCACGGCCTTCGCCGCGGACTCGGTGCCGTACTTCTGGGTGCGGATGACGGGAATGGGAGTGATGCCTTGGGCGAGGGTGACGAGGTTCGCGAAGGCGGAGTCCCCAATCTGGGCGTGCAGCACCTCGAAGCCCGCGCCCACCTGCATGGCCTGCAGGGAGAGGAGGTCCTGGGGGCTGTCGCTCGGAACGCTCGTGACGATCCCGGTGCCCTTCCCCTCGCGGATGAAGCTGGCGGGGAGAACGGGGATGACGGCGCCCGTGCCGGGAGCCTTCACGCGGAGACCGAGGAGGGCGGTGCCCGGGATCTGGGTGGGCAGCTCGCGCGCGCCCTCAAGCTGGAGCAGGAGGGTCTGCGCGGCGCCCGCGTTCACGACCCACCTCTCGCCGCTCACATCCATGAGGCGGTAGGTGACGGCGGGGTCCACCCACACGTTCGTCTGGCCGAAGACGGTGTCGGGGCGGAGGGTGGCCGCGATGAGGCTCACGGAGCCCTCCACACCGGGCACGGCACCCTGGACGGGCATCTTGTAGAGCGTCCACTCCTGGGGCGTCTCGCCCTCACCCTCGGTGCGGTCGTGGTCCGCCACGGGCGCGTTGTCCTTGGGGCACCACATGATGGGGTGCTTCCCCTTCGCGACGTAGCCCTTCTCCTTGAGGCGGTAGAACTGCCACCGGATGAAGGCGTCGTAGTGGGGGTTCATGTCGGTGGTGAAGAACTCGCGCCGCCAGTCGATGCCAAGACCGAGGCGGTCCGCGTCCTTGCGCCACTCGGGCGGGAAGAAGGCCACCCAGTGCTTGGGGTCGGCGAACTTCGGTACTTCCTCGGCAGGGATGCCCATGTCGCGGAGGATGGCGGCCTGCTTCGGCTCCCCGTCCCGGATGCGGTTGGCGGCGGCCACGATGGGCGTTCCCGTCACGTGCCATCCCATGGGGAAGAGGGCGTTGTAGCCCTTCATCCGCATGTAGCGGGTGAGCACGTCGTTGCGAATCATGGTGAAGCCGTGCCCGAGGTGGGCAAAGCCGTTCATGTACGAGTAAGGGTAGGTGGCGAAGAACTTGGGCGTGCCCGGCTTGGGGTCGCGCTCGTAGACGCGGGCCTCGGCCCACTTGCGTGCCCACTTGGCCTCAACTTCCTCGAACTCGCTTGGCACGTCAACCACTCCTTGGAACGGGGGGACAAGGGGCTTCCCTTACAAAAAGACAACTTCCGCCACCCTGGCGTGGAGCAGGCGGCCACGCGGAGAAGGGTTGAGGCTGCCACGCGAGAAGCGCGCCGTTGTATATCGAAAGCCTTAACTTAGGCACCCTCGTAGATACGGGCGGTCAATCATGGGCTTCGAACTGGCGGTGGTCAGCAACACCCCCCTCACCCCGGTCAACGACCTGGAGACGGTGGCAGTCCAGTTCCTCACCCAAATTGGGTACCTGCCGGGCGGGGAGAACCCCCGGGAGAGTCTCCCGTACCGCCTCTTCATGGATTGCTTCCTCCGCCGCCCGGAGAAGCAGTGGAGCGTGGAGGAGCTCATCGCCACCCTGGAGACGAGCCGCCCCACGGTGTACCGGCACCTGAACAAGCTCAAGAGCCTCGACCTTCTGGAAGAGACCACGGTCCGCACGGAAGGCGAAGCGCAGATACGGAAGACCTACCGCCTCAGGTATGGCAACTTGAGCAAGGCGTGGAACTTCGTGGAGGCCAACGTGAAGGTCGCCATGGAGAACTACCGCAAGACCATCGATCATCTTCACGATCTCGCCCAAAAGGAAGTGAACCACGGATGACAGAGGAAATCAGCCTGACGCTTGGCTCCCGCTACCGCATTCTCTCCCTCGGCAGCCGCGACGAGATGATTGAGAGCGTGGGCACCTTCAAGGGCATCGTGAGCGTCGGCACCGTCGATGGTGTCGCCCTCGAGCTCACCGACGGCCCCTTCAAGGGGAAGGTGCGCGTCATCCCCAGCCACGTGGTCCTCGCCATCGACATCCTCGAAGCCGCCAAGAAGGAAGAGGAAGCCGAGGACGAAGTCCACATGCACTACGGGTGAGCCCCCCGCTTGCCCCTGAAGCTCGTCCTCTTCGAGCTCTCCGGCGTCCTTCTCGACGAGTGGAGCGAGTTCGCCGCCCTCGACGCCACCATGGGCGCTGTCCGCGACCGCTTCCACCTCAAGGAAACGGCGGAGGAGCTCTCGGGCGACTTCAGCCTCCGCCTCATGGACCTCCTCGCCGTGGAGCCCCACCCCATCGCGGGCGTCGCCGAGGAGGCCCCCAGCGACTTCCAGCCCTTCGAGATGGCGGCGAAGGAGCTCTTCGTGGAGATGCTCGACGACCGCGGCTTCACCGCCGACTCCAAGGACTCGGCCTGGTTCTGGGACACCCTCGTGCGCGAGCACCGCGCGCAGGCGAAGCCCCACGGTGAAGCCCCGAAGGTGCTGCGGGCCCTCCAGGAAGAGGGGCTCAAGCTCGGCATCCTCACCGACACGGACCCGGCCCTCGTGCAGGCGCTCCTTGAGGGCGCCGACCTGCGCGGTTGGTTCGATCTCATCGTCACCTCCCGCGACTGCGGCTACGTGAAGCCGAGCCCCAAAATCTTCGAGGCAGGACTCGAGGCCGCGAAGGTGCGCGCCGAGGAGGCCCTCATGGTGGGGCCGAGCTACGAGCGCGACGTCCAGGGCGCCGTCCGCGCGGGCATGCATGGGATCCTCCTCGACCGGCACGATGCGCGCACCGTCCCGCCGGAGGAGAAGGCGACGACGCTCCGCAAGATCATGCCTCGGGTGCGCGACCTTCTCGCCGCGCCTTAGCGAGGCTCGCAGGACCAGGTGCCGCCGATGTTGCGCCCGGTGGCGTCGCGGATGCGGAGGCCCCAACCGCCCGGGTCGGTCGTGGTGAAGTGGATCTCGTCGCCGACGTTCAGCTCCCCTTCGGGTGCGACGCGGTCGACGTAGTGCACCGTGGCGTTCAGGCCGTGGGGTCCGGGACTTGCCAGTCTACCACTGTATGTGACGGCGGGCAAGCCGGGGTCTCCCTGGTGGATTTCGTACGTGAGATCCGCGACGCGGTAGGGGCCGTGGGTGAAGTCCGTGCCGTTGATGACGGTGAACCACATGGCCCCGACGGTGGCGCCGAAGCCGAACTGGAGGTGGTCCGAGCAGCCGTCGGCGTCCACGCGGCTTGCCGTGAAGTAGCCGGGCTGCGTGATCTCGAGGTAGGCCGCGTAACCGAGGAGGCCCGCGCAGGTGACGCCCACCATCAGGAGGCGGAGGGTGCGGTGCTCCATGGGGTCACCGCTTCTTCCAGTCGCGCACGGTCTCCACGAAGGCCTGGTGGAGGCGCGTGTCGGCCGTGAGCTCGGGGTGGAAGGCGAGGCCCATGCGATTGCCCTGGCGGGCCGCCACGATGGCCGTGCCCACCTCGGCGGGCGGCGTGAACCCGGTCTTGGGGTCCGCCGCGCGGGGGAGCGTGCTGCAGTCGACGGTGCCGAGCACCTCGCACTTGCCCCACACGCGCGTGACGGCGGGGGCGCGGATGAAGACGGCATTGAAGGGCGCGGAGAGGAGGGAGACGTCCACGGGGGCCTCGAAGCTCTCGCGCTGGCGGCCGAAGGCGTTGCGGTTCACCGCCATGTCCATGAGGCCAAGCAGCCGCGTTTCCGTCTTCTCGACCTGGACGTCGCCGTCGGAGCTGAGGAGGATCATGCCGGCGCAGGTGCCGAGGATGGGGAAGTCCTCGTCGCGGGCGCGCTGCACGAGGAGGTCGTGGAGCTCGAAGGTGCGGAGGAGCTTGCTGATGGTGGTGCTCTCGCCACCGGGCATCACGAGGCCGTCGAGGGCTGCCACCTCGTCGCGGCGGCGCACCGCCCGGACCTCGCCCTCGAGGCCGAGCGTCTTGAGGGCGCCCCGGAGGGCCTCAACATGCTCCGACACCGCGCCTTGCAGTCCAAGAACCCCGAGCTTCATGAAGCGCCATTCGCAGGGGCCGGATAAAAACCTGATCCCCTCCGCCGTGCCTCCACACGACATGGGGGATTGTGGCCGATAGTGCGGAAAGAACTAAATACGGTCCCCCGAATGGCCTCATGAGGTGTCCGAAGTGCCCGCGACGCGCCGATGCGATTCCTGCGGTATGGAAAAGAGCGTTCGCGGCGTCTGGTACCTCGTGCCCCCCGCGCGCCGCGCCGGGTCCGCCTTCCGCTGCGAGACCTGCTTCCGCGCGAACCCTCCGCTCGAAACCGTGGCTTGACCCGGAAAGCTTTTCAGCGGCCTGGGCGCCACCTTTCCTCATGGTGTTTGTTCCGGACGTCGCGGACGTCGTCGGGAGCGTCGGCCTCATCCTCCTTCTCACAGGCTTCATCCTGAACGCGATGAAGCGCCTCGACTCCGCCGGGTACCCCTACCACTGGCTCAACTTCCTGGGCTCCGGCATCCTCGGCTGGTACGCCTGGGTGAAGGAGTCCTGGGTGTTCCTGCCCCTCGAAATCGTGTGGGCCGCCGTGGCCCTCGTCGCCATCATCCGGAAGGCGACCGCGAAGCGCGCCGAGGCTGACGGGCGCCCCGCCTGAAGCGTCTCACCGCTTGCGGCTGGACGTCTTCTTCGCGGGCTTCTTCACGGCCTTCTTCGCCGCCGCGGCCTTCCTGGGGGCCTTCTTCACGGCCGCCTTCTTCGCAGGCGCCTTCTTGGCCGCGGCGCGCGTTGCAGGGGCCTCCCGCCGGAAGGAATTCCCGGGGAACCGGTCGCTCAGGTGAACCACGTACCCGTCGGGGTCGACGAGGGTGAAGCCTTGGCCACCCCACGGGTTGTCCGAAAGGGGGTAGTCAATGGTGGCCCCGAGGGCCTGCGCCTTCTCGAACGCGCGGGCCGCCTTCGGGACGCCGATGTTGATGAGGACCCCACGTCCGATCGGCCCCGCGAGCCACTCACGGTCCTCGGCGGAGAGGTCTGGGTTCCCGTCCTTCGGGAAGAACAGCATCCTCCCCTCACCGGACTCCACCATGGCCCACGTCATCTGGCCCATGGAATCCTTCTTCGTCCTCAGGCCCAGGCCCTTGTAGAAGGCGATCGTGCGGTCGATGTCGGAGACGTTGAGGAGCGGGTGGATGCCGGATGCCATGGGGAACAGCCACCCCCCTAACCCGGTTGCGGCATAAGGCGGTATGGGAGTTGGCCCCGCAACTCCGCTCCCGCTCCCGCTAACGATCACGCTCACGTGACACGTTCAACGTTCCACGGGAACGGGAGCGTGAACGGGAGCGTGAACGTACACGCTGCGGAAATTGGTCAGGAAAAGGGAAGGGGCCCCCGGAGGGGCCCGGGGCCTGCGGCTTACCAGCCGCGGCCGGAGAGGTGCTGCTCGACGGGGATCTCGTTCACGGCGCGGCCGCTCATGGGCTTGCCGAGGCCCTTGCTCACTTCGGCGATCACCTTGGGGTCGTCGAAGTGGGTGGTGGCCTCCACGATGGCGCGGGCGCGGCGCTCGGGGTCCTCGCTCTTGAAGATGCCGGAGCCGACGAAGACGCCGTCAACGCCGAGCTGCATCATGAGGGCGGCGTCGGCGGGGGTCGCGATGCCGCCGGCGGCGAAGTTCACGACGGGGATGCGGCCGAGCTTCGCGGTCTCCTTCACGAGGTCGAAGGGGGCCTCGATCTTGCGGGCGATGGCCATGAGCTCCACCTCGTCCTTGCCGGCGAGCTCCTTGATCTGTCCATTGATTTCGCGCCAGTGGCGGACGGCCTCGACCACGTCGCCGGTGCCGGCCTCGCCCTTCGTGCGGATCATGGCGGCGCCCTCGTGGACGCGGCGGAGGGCCTCACCGAGGTTGCGCGCGCCGCAGACGAAGGGGACGTCGAAGTCGTGCTTCCACACGTGGTAGAAGGGGTCGGCGGGGGTGAGCACTTCGGACTCGTCGATCATGTCGACGCCGATGATCTGGAGGACCTGCGCCTCGGCGAAGTGGCCGATGCGGCACTTGGCCATCACGGGGATGGTGACGGCGTCGATGATCTCCTGGATCATCTTGGGGTCGCTCATGCGGGCGACGCCGCCCTGGGCGCGGATGTCAGCGGGCACGCGCTCAAGGGCCATGACGGCCACGGCGCCCGCTTCCTCGGCGATGCGCGCCTGCTCGGCGTTGACGACATCCATGACCACGCCGCCCTTCTGCATCTTGGCGAAGCCGCGCTTGATGAGGGTGGTTCCGTGGCGGAGCTCTTCGAGGTTGAGGGTCTTGGGCATCGACTCGCCTCTGGTTGGACGCTTTGGGAAACCGATGGAGGTATTATAGGCTTTCGGCCCTTGGAGATGGCGTTTTTTCTGGTGCGGCAGGGTAGGCGGTGAAGAGGCTTACCAATCGGCAGGGTTGGGGCTGCTTGCAGCAAGGGCTATCCATCCTGGCGTCAGCCCACCCCCGTTTGAGGCGAGGGACCCCGCCATGTACCGCAAGCGACAAGCCATTCTCTCCCTCCTTGGCGTCCTCCTCGTGGCCCTTGGCACCGCCGCCGTGATCACCACCTCCCACGAGAGCCAAGGCACCGGCGCCCCCGCGACCGGAGCAACCTCCACCCCCACCTCCATCAGCCACACCTACCCGACCGGTCCCCGGGACCACCCTGGCGTGTGGGAGGCCGTTCCCTACGTCCCCCTGGAGCCGGTGCACAGCGCCCTCCTGCCCGACGGCCAGGTCATCATGTGGGGCGAGGACCGCAACACGTTCCTCTTCGACTACCGCACCCGCAGCTTCTCGGGCGTCATCGAGAGCAACACCAACCTGTTCTGCGGCGGGCTCGCCCTCCTCCCCGACGGGCGGCTCCTCGTGGCGGGCGGCACGAAGGAGTACAACATGACCACCGGGGAATGGATGGGCCTCGACTCGGCCGAGATCTTCGACCCCGCGACGAAGAAGTGGACGCAGATCCCGAACATGACGGGCGGGCCCCGATGGTACCCCACCCAGATCACCCTCGCCGACGGCCGTGTCGCGGTCTTCACGGGCACCGAGAACGGCATCATCAACCCCAACGTGGAGATCTACGACCCGGTGTCGAACACCTGGTCTCCGGCGGGCGAGCTCACGCTCCCCATGTACGCGCGCGGCCACGTGATGCCCGACGGGAAGGTGGTGCTCTTCTCCACGCCCGATCAGGCCACCTACGTGTGGGACCCCGCGACGGGCACCGCCTCCCGCGGTCCCATCCAGCTTCTCGGGTACCGCCTCGCCCTCGACCAGAAGCCCTCCGCCACGGGCGGCAGCGTCATGGTGGACGCGGTGCGCGGCCGCCTCGTCCTCTTCGGGGGACCCCACGGCGGCGTGCAGGCCCACTCGGCGGAGGCCTTCGACTACGCGACGCGCTCTTGGAGCTGGGGGACGCGGCTCAACCACGACCGCCAGTGGGTGACGGGCGTGGGCCTCCCCAACGGCGACGTGCTCGCCGTGGGCGGCGACACCGGGCTCCTCGACCTGCCCCCCATCCCCGCCGAGTGGCTCGACCTCGCCACGGGGTCGTGGATCGACGTCGCCGCGCCCCACAACCGCCTCCCCTACCACAGCACCGCGCTCCTCCTTCCTGATGGGAGCGTGCTCGCCACGAACCAGAAGGACCGCGTCACGGAGATCTACAAACCCTGGTACTTCTTCGCGGGCGAACGTCCCGTCATCACGCACGCGCCCTCCCGCATCGCCTACGGGCAGGGCTTCGCCATCGCCACCCCCGACGCGGAGGACGTCCAGCAGGTGGTCCTCGTGCGGGTCTCGAGCACCACCCACGGCCTCAACACGGACCAGCGCCGCGTCGTCCTCGACTTCGTGGAGGCGGCCGGAGAGATCACGGCGGTGGGGCCGACCACGAGCAGCATCGCGCCCCCCGGGTACTACCTCCTCTTCCTGCTCGACGACCGTGGAGTCCCGAGCGAGGGC
>DATMKA010000091.1:0-5305 GCA_035553595.1 Thermoplasmatota archaeon
GGACGGTCGCCCCGCGGTGCGCCTCACGACGGCGGGCCTCACCTCCACCGTGCGGGGCCTCGTCGAGCTCACGGGCGTCGCCGTGGACGTGCACAACCGCCCCATCACCGTCGAAATCCAAGTGAACGGCGGCCCCTGGCAGCGCGCCACGGGCGGCGAGGCGTGGAACTTCACGTGGGACACCACGGCCATGCCGGACGGGAACTACGTGATCGGCATCCGCGCAAGCGCCGGCGGCCTCACCTCCGATGTGGTGGAGCACATGATGACCGTGCGCAACACGGCGGCGCGGCCCCCCGTGCAGCGCGTGGACGACGGGAACGGCATCCCCGCCTTCGAAGCGGGGCTCGCGCTCGCAGCCCTCGCGGGCGCCGTCGCCGTCGCACGCCGGATGCGGCTCAAGCCTTGAAGATCGCGTAGGCGATGAAGCCGAGGAGGGCGCCGCCCACCAGGATGAGCCCGGTGGCGGCCTCCCGGCGGAAGCGCAGACCCGCGACGAAGGCGAAGAGGATTACGAGGAAGGGCCAGCGCCCGTGCCAGGGCTCCCCCGACCAGAAGGCGGCGCGGGCCAGCAGGTAGGCCGCGGCCGTCATGACGCCCGCGCTTGCCGCGTGGAAGAACCGCACTGATGCGCGGGCGCCCGGCGACTCCAGGAGGGGCGCCTCCCAGCGCGAGGCGAGCACCGCCGGCAGCAGGAGCGGCACGAGCGCGACAGCCGCAACCCCGAGGGCCCACCCGACACCGCCGAACAGGTAGCCCACATAGGTAGTGAGGCTCAGGATGGCAAGACCGGGGGTGACGAGCGCGAGCGCCACACCGAGGAGGGCGAGGTCCGCGTCCAGCGTGCGGCCGTTCACGGTCCACCCCGCCTCCACGGGGTTCGAGGGCCCGAGCAGGACCGCGCCCACGAGAACGAGGCCGAAGGTGAGGAGCCCCACACCGACCTCGGGGGGCGTGGCTTTCGCGCCGCCCGCCGTGCGCCAGGCCGTGAGCAGCAGGAGCGCCGTCGCCGCCGCGCCCACGCCCTTCAGGACGCCGGGCCACTGGGCCGTGGAGCGGTACACGAGCACCATGGAGGCGAACAGGATGGTGAGGAGGACGCCCGGGAGCGCGTAGCAGGCTCCCGCGAGCATCGCGCCGGGGAGGCCTCCCGCGCGGTGGCCAAGCCACACGGCCACGGCGAGCGTCTGGGGCCCGGGAACGCGCTGGGCGAAGGCCAGGCCCTCGCTGAGCGCCGCCTCGTCCTGGACGACGCCCTCCCGGAGGGCGACCCCCCGGAGCGTCTGCAGGCGCTGCTCCCGCGGCCCCACGGCGGTGAAGCCGAGGCGCAGGAGGGAGCCGTAGAGCGAGGCAGCCGACACGCCCCCAAGAACGGGCGCGGCGGCTTAAAGGGATGCGGAGCCCGCGGTTAGCCCACTTGCTCGAACTGGGCCGCGCCGCGCGCGCCGAAGAAGGCGGTGGCGTCCACGTGGAAGGGCTGGTTGGCGGCCGCGCCCACGGGGAGACCGTTCGCGCCGGCAGCACTCACGTAGAGCTCGAAGGGGCCATCGACGCCCTCGAGGGCGGAGGGCTCCACCTTGAGCACGAGGGGCGAGGGGCCGGCGGCCTGCGCGAGGGCCACAATCTCGCCCGCCTTGCGGATGGAGATGAAGAGGTTCGTGTTCGCCTCGGCAGGGGCCTTCACGCCGGGGAGGACGCTCTTCACGGGGGCGGCAGCCGCCTCCCAGGAGAGGACGGCGGCGAAGCCGCGGAAGTCGCCGTCGAAGGCGATGTCGATGGGGACGGCGGTGCCGGCGCTCGTGTCCGCGACGGCGGCGCTGGCCTCGAGGACGCCGTCGTAGCCGCGGCTCACGATGGGCTGCGAGAGGCCCTGCTTCTCGGCAGGGGAGAGGGCTTCGCCGCCCTTGCCCGCGGGGGCATCGTCGCCGCCGCCAAGGCACCCGGCAAGGGCGAGGGGCATCGCGAGGGCGAGAACCAGGAGGGCCGCGAGGGGGAGGCGCATGACCGTTGGTTCGGTCGCGGCCCCCTCTTAAGGCTTGTTCAGCCGCGGAACGTTATCTACCCAGAGGCGAGTTAGGACTCGATGCGGGGCGCGAGCAGGTAGGTCATACGGCCGAATCCGCTCCACGGAACGGCGCTCCGCGCCTTTCGGCCTCTCACGTACCTCGCACCGCTTCCGCGTCCTTCGCTAAAGCTCAGGACTCGATCCGCGGCGCCAGGAGGTACGCGATACAGCCGAATCCGCTCCACGGAACGGCGCTCCGCGCCTTTCGGCCTCTCACGTACCTGGCCCCCATGCCCGAGGCCTTCGCTAACGCTCAGGACTCGATGCGGGGCGCGAGCAGGTACGTGACATGCCCGTTTCCGCCGGCAATGTCGAAGTCGATCTTCACGGGGTAGTCGTTCCCGATGTTGAGGTGGATGCCCTGGCTGCCCTTGGCGCTGCGCACCATGTTGCTGAAGTAGTCGAGGGAGAACAGGCTCTTCACGTTCTCCTTGACGTCGAGGGCGGGCAGGTGGCTCTTGTCGAGCTTGAGGTGCACCGTGTCGGTGTCGCCCTCGGCGAGAAGCTCGAAGGCCTGGGGGGAGGCGATGAGGGCCACGTGGTCGGACACGGCCTCGGCGGCCTTGATGCCCTTCTCGATCTCGCCGGAGGCGATGGTGACGTGGCCGGGAAGGTCGAGCTTCGGCACCTTCGGGTCGGCCATGCCGCTGCTGTCCACGAGGGACATGCGGCGGGTGAGGTTGCCGATCTTCACGAAGAGGCAGTGGTTCTCGGTGTCGTAGTTCAGGTCGAGCTCGTCGTCGTTCGCGGCGAGCTTGATGACGTCCTTGAACTTGTCCATGTCGATGCCGAGCTCCATGCCCTCGGCCTTGAACTCCTCGAAGGCCGACTTGCGGAGGGTGACCTCCACCATGGCAACGTGAGCGGGGTCGACGGCCTTGATGCTGATGCCGTCAGTCGTGACGTTGAACTTGGCCTCGTCCACGAGCGTGGAGATGGCTTCGATGACGGTCTTCAGGACATCCGCCTTGCATCGAGCGTGCAGCATGGAAAGGGACACCCCAGGGGAGATGGGGGTGAAAGCCCGCTTGGGGTTAAAACCCTATCGGGCACCTTTCCACTGCGGTGGCCAGATATCCGGACCGTGATCACTCGTTGCCGGCGGGCTTCTCGACAGGAGCGTCGGGTTCGCCCTCCTTGCCGCCGAGGCCGCCGCGCTTGCCGATCTCGGCCATGTAGTTGCTGCCGTACTTCTGCACGACGGCGTCGCCACCGAGGCGACCGAGCTGGGAGTAGCCGTCGGCGCCGAGCTGGTTGCGGCGCGCGATGCCGCCCTTCTGACCGATGGAGGCGTAGTACTCGGGGCCGCGGTTCTTCACGACGGACTGGCCGCCGCGGCGCCCGATCTCTCGGTAAAATTCAGGACCGTACTTCGCACGCACGGCTTCGCCGCCCTTGCGACCCGCCTCTTCGAGGGCCTTGCGGTTGCGGTTGGCCTTCGTCATGTCGGCGGCCGCATCCTTGAGGTCGCTTGTGTTGGTTCGTGCTGTGGAGTCCGCCACGTTTCCTCTCTCCTTCCGCCCAGGGCGGCAGGCGTTGGGGGGAACGAGGATGGAAAACCCTTGCTCCTTCCAGTCCCGATACGTCAAGGACCCATCAAGGAAGCAGACCTCCCCTTGCACGGGGAAGCAGCCGAGCCGGGTCGACGTTGGGGCGGGAAGGCTCTTGGTGAGGGACCCGTGAGGGAAACATGATTCCCATGGACCCCGAGGAGATCGTGGCACGCAACGGCCGCATCACGAACGAGTACGCGGACGAGCGCGTGCGGGAGAAAATCGAGCGCTACCAGGAAGCCCGGCAGCGGGAGGGGCTTGCGAAGGTGAACGAGGGTCTGAAGGAGGCTGGCGTGTCGCCCTACGTTCGCCTCCACCTCATCAGCACCGTGGCCGACCTCGGCAAGGTGAGCGAAGCGACCCTCGCGGAACGCCTCGAGCGCGCGGCGGCCGTTCTCCACGGCCGCAACCAGATAGAACAGGGGCAGCTTACCGACGTCTCGTAGCCAGAGGCTGGACCATCACCGGTACTCGCGCCACTTACGGACGAACTGCGGTTCGTCCTAAATGTCGCTGCTACCTACCGGTATTCGCGCCATTTGTACCCGCACTTCGTGCACTCGAGGAAACGGGTGGTGGCCTCATCCGCGCTGCGCGTCTGGCGCATGTAGTAGTAGGCCTTGGTGTTGCCGCACTTCTCACAGTTGTAGTCGGCCGTGGGAAGGAGCGAGAGCTTGTCCTTCTCGACGTCGACCACGAGACCCTTCTTGATGTCCACCTTCGCCTCGGACCTGAGGACGGGGGCCGTGGATTTGGCCGTCGGCGTGGCCCCGCACTTGGGGCAGGTGAGGACGCCGTTCACCGGGCGCATGAGCGCCTTGTCGTTGGGGCAGAACATGGAAAACGCCTCTTGAGAGCCCCGGAAAGCCGGGAATGGGGGATAAGGGTTACGAAAAAGAGAACGAGGGGGCAGGCGCGCCCCCAATTTGCGATTAGTGGTTGTGGCCGCCGCCCGCGGGCTGGGCAGCGTACTGGGCGAGGTCCTCAGGCCGGGGCTCGAGGGTGTAGGTGCCCGCGATGTCGACCGTGAAGGAGATGTTCGCGCCGGATTCGCCCGTGACCACGATGGTGTAGACGCCCGCCACGAGGTCGGTGAGGCTGATGGCCGCGGGGTCGGAGCCGAGGGGCTCGCCGCTCGCGTCGCCCTTGTGGAGGGAGAAGCTCAGCTTGTTGAGGGGCACCGTGCCGTCGTAGGTGAGGGCGAGGTCGAGCTTCGGCGTGGCGTAGTTCAGGCGGAGGGGGAACACCTGGGTCGTGGCCTGGGCAGGGTTGACGACCTGGATGGTGCCGCTCTCCTGCTTCGTGAACTCCGTGGGCGGGAGGGTGTCCGTGACGAGGACGGGGATCTTGACCTCGCTGCGGGCGCCCTTCGCGTCCTGGGCCGTGAGGATCAGGTTGTACGCGCCCTGCTTGGGGATGATGATGGGGAGCGAGGCGCCGCTGCCGCCGTAGCCGCGGAAGCCGAGCTGCGTGGAGGTGTGCATGGCCACGCCGCCGTTCACGAAGACGACGGTGGTGCCGGGCTTCACGAAGGTGTCCTGGGGGGCGGCGTAGATGTCGCCGAGGGTCACGTACACCTTCTTGCCCTCGCCGCCCTCCTGGGCGCTCGCGTCAACGGTGACGTTGTGGAGCATGTTCTCGGGGTGGGGGTGGCAGTGCATCATGTAGATGCCGGGCTCGGTGAGCT
>DATMKA010000092.1:0-35923 GCA_035553595.1 Thermoplasmatota archaeon
GTCGATGACCATGATGGGCTCGGCGAGGTGGCGCTGGATTTCGCGCTTGCGGCCCGCGAGCTCGTCGGCGAACACGTGCTTCTGCGTGGGCAGGAGGTTCTTGAGGCTCACGGTGTCGCGCTCGATCTTGATCTCGATGCCGTACAGGTTCTCGAGGGTGTCCTTGAGCTTCATCATCTTGCGCGGGGTGACGCGCTCGATGTGGGATCGGATGATGTCGGTGGTGCTCACGATCCCGACCATTTTCCCCTCGTCGTCCACCACGGGCAGCTCCTTCACGCCCATGCGGAAGAGGATGCGGGCGGCGTCCTCGATGTCCATCTCGGGGTGCGCGACCACGGTGCCCTTCGCGATGATCTCGCGCACCTGCTTATCCATCTTGTCGAGGTTGCGGAGCAGCTCCTTGGGGGTGACGAACCCGATGAGGAGCTGGCCGTCCGCGACGGGCAGCCCGACGTGGCCCTCGTGGACGATGCGGTCGATGGCCTCCCGCACGGTGATGTGGGGCGGGAGGCTGATGACGTCCCGCGTCATGTATTCCTTCACGCGGCGCTTGGGGGTCGCGTCGTCGCCGTCGGCCACACCTCGCTGAGCGCCCCGGGAGGGCTTAAAGGCTCTCGGTAACCGTCCCCGGGCGCCGCTCGGGAGGAGGTTCATGGGATACCCTCATGACCCCACGCTTCCTCAGGCGTGGGTGGTACGTGATGGCGGCGCAACGGCTCGGCACCAACGCGGTGGTGGGCGTGGCCCTCTCGGTCCTGGCTGGCTTGACCCTGGGTCCCACGTTTCTCCTCGTTGCCGACCTGTTGGGAGGGGAACGCGGGCCGCTCGCCACGCTCGTCCTAACGCTCACCGCCGTCAGCGCAGGCGTGGCGTTGCTCGCGGCGCTCGCCGCGCTTGTCGTCCCGAAGCCTGCCGGCCGCGTTCTAGTAGGCGCGGGGGCCGTCCATGCCCTGTGCCAGGTGACGGCGGTCGGGATCTCCCTTTACCGGAGCTTCGACCAGCTGAACACCACCATGTTCACGCTGGGCATCGCGGGTTTCCTTTGCGTGCCGGGGGTAGGCCTCGTGCTTCTCGGTAGGTCAGTCCAGCGGAAAGCCGCCGCTCTCGGTCCTGGCCCTGCTTAGGCAACACGGTTAGCCGGTGGGCGGGAGGGCATCCAGGTCCACTTGGGGCCACTCGCGCAGGAGGGCCACGGCGCGCTCGGTGGTGAGGCCGCGCTTGAGCCGCGGGCCCTCCTCTGTGAGGACGCGGAGGAGCGCCTCCTCGGTCGCGGCCTCGGTACGGCCGATGGCGCGCCGCGCGGCGGCCTCCACGCGGAACTGCTCGCGGTAGGTGACGCCACGCTCCCGCTTCCCCTGGGCCTCGGGCACGAGGGGGCAGAGCGGGGCAAGGCTCCAGGTGGGCGCGCCCACCATCACGGGAAAGGCGCGGCAGGGCATGGGCCGCTCCTCGTAGGCGCCGCAGCGGTACCCGTCGAGGAAGGCGCACACGGCATGGTCGAGGCGGTAGCTCGCGATGATGGCGCGCTTCCCCTTCCCGTCGAGCAGGAAGGCGTGGGGCACGATGCGGGCTTTCGCGCCCGTGCGCTTGCGCGCCTCCTTCAGGCGGCGGGCTTCAGCGCACGTGAGCACAATGCCTTTCCGGGCGAGGATGTCCACCGTGTAGAGGCCTTGGTCGCGGTTGACGCTGTCGAACTCCGCGAGGAACTCCTCTTCCTCGGGCTCCCGCTCCTTGACGAGGCTGCGGCAGCATTTGGCGCAGTCCGGGGGGCAGGAGAAGGCGGCGTCCGTCACGGGCCCGAAAGGAACCCTTCCCCCTCAAGGCTCCTTCGGTGCTGGATCGCGGGTGCGGCGCGTCCGCGCGCGGGCGGGCGCCGGCTTCTCGGGCGGCGGCTGGGCCGCCTTCACGCCGTGCTTGGCCATGCGGCCGAGGAGGCGCGTCATCTTGTCCTCGCGGTCGGCGGAGGCCCGCAGGTACGCTTCGTCCCGGGTGTTCTCTGCAATCAGGACAAGCACCTTGCCGACGCGGGCGCGCCCCGTGCGGCCGCGCCGCTGGATGCTGCGGATCTCCGAGGGGATGGGCTCGTAGAACAGGACGAGGTCCACGGCGGGCACGTCGATGCCCTCCTCGGCTACCTGGGTGGCGACGAGAATGCGGTGCTCGCCCCGGCGGAAGGCGCTCAGCACGTCGCGCTGGCCCTGCTGGTCGAGGCCAGGGTCGTCCTCGTTGCGGGTGGCCTGCCCCACGAACCGGACGGCAGGGAGGCCCTCGGCCAGGAGGCGAGTGTGGATGGTGCGGACGGTGTCGCGGAACTGCGCGAACACGATGGCGAGGAGGTCGGGCTTCGCGGAGAGCGCCTCGCGGAGGGTGTCCACGAGGTGCTGCATCTTCGGGTGGTTTGCTTCGCGCTCGCTCTCGGCGATGGAGAGGACGCGGCGCATCCGCGGGTCGTTGAGGAGCACCTTCTGGCTGCGGCTGGGCTTCTCCGTCATCCGCGAGAGGTAATCATGGAGCGGGGAGCACCCCTGGGTCTCCAGGAGCTCGAGGCAGTGGGCGGCCTGGAGCGCCACGCCCTGGTGGAGCATGGCCGCGAACAGGTAGGCGCCGCCGCCGCGGCCCATGCGGGCGCGGATCTGGTTCCCCGCGTCCACGAGGTCCTTTTTCCCCACGTACTCGATGGGCTTGTGGGCGCAGAAGTGGTGCTTGCGCAGCATGTCGATGCGTTCCCGCAGCAGCGCGTCCAGGTAGGTGGCGGCCTCGCGCATGCCCGGGGTGAGGGGCACGAGGCGCTGCTCCACGGTGACGCCGTGCAGGTAGGGGGCGACGTCGGGGTCGCTTTCGCGCCGCACCTCCACCTGGGTAATGTTGAGGCTCTCGATGACTTCGGCGATGCGGCTGCGCTTGCCGCCAGGGGACGCGGTGAGGGCGAGGACGCGGCCGCCGCGCAGGCTTGCGGCGTAGGCCTTGCCGATGTTCACGTAGGCGTAGTCGCCCACGGCGCGGTGGGCTTCATCTACCACGAGCAGGGAGACGTCGCGGAGGTCGATGCGCTCGTTCTCCACGTCGTTCCACAGCGTCTGGGGTGTCGCGATCACGACGTCGGCGCCGGTCCAGAGCTCGGCCCGCGCCGCGGGGGACACGGAGCCCGTGAGGGTGACGACGGCGCCCGTGAGCAGGAGGTTCTCCATGCTTGTTGCGTGCTGGTCCACGAGCGCACGGGTGGGCGCCACGATGAGGACCTTGCCGCGGCCCTCGTGCAGCGCTTGGGCGGCGGCGAGGGCGGCGATCACGGTCTTGCCAAGGCCAGTGGGAAGCACCACGAGGGTGCTTCCCTTCAGGGAGGCTTCCGCGATCCGGGCTTGGTATTCGCGGTAGCCCACGATGCCCGGCCGCACGACCGGGTGCCGCACGGCGCCGCGGAAGTCCGCGGGAAAGAGCGGCTCTTCCCCTGACGCAGGTGTGGGGGTCATGAAGTCGTCAAGGGTGCGATCGCTCGCGGGCATCGGGGCCCGCTCAAAGGCCCGGGTTCATATTGAGCCCGTGGGGACCACCGAAACTAACCGTCAGCGGGCCTGGTGTGGCGCCCCGTCCTTGAGCGCCTTCTCGACCGCCAGCTTCGCAGCAAGCGCAAGAGGGCTCTCCAACCGTTCCCCATCCAGGAAGAAGGTGGGCGTCTGGTCCACCCCGCGCGCTGCGCCGTGGTCGTAAGCCGCGCGCACGCGCTCCCGGTGGCTGCCCGCCTCCAAGGCCGCCGCGACCTTGCCGGCGTCGAGCCCAGCCGCCGCGGCGGCTGCCGCTGGATCGGAGTGGCCTCCCAACAGGGCCTCCGCGAGGTATTGCCAGAAGGCGCCCTGGTCGGCCGCCTCCTCCGCCACCTCGGCGAGGGCGGGGCCTGCGGGGTGAAGGCCGGGGGCGAGGCCGTATTCGAGGGGGAAGGAGCGCCACACGAGATGCATCCGGTCGGCGTGGCGCTCAAGGAGCGTCATCAATTCCGGGAAGGCCTGTTGCGTGTAGGGGCAGTCGAGGTCCCCGTAGATTTCGAGGGGGAGGCTGCCGCGGCCAAGCGCATGCCCGCCCCCTTCCGGTGTTGGTCCCGCCATGGAATCAGGGTGGGTTCCGCCGTCCTGGGGTTAGGGGTTTTGGTCGGGTTCCTCGCGGTGTCGCCGCTCCCACAGGGGTTTGCCCTGGTAGTCGATGCGGAAGACGCGGTGGTAGGGGATGTGGGCGCGCCCGCCTGTGGCCCGCTCCGCCGGCGCGCGCACCTCCATGGCACCCGGCCCGAGGGTTTCGACGGCATCGCCGCGGATGATGCGGGTATCGCCGGGCGCGCCGCGGTGCACGTACCACACCTCGGCCTCCGCGAGGTTGAGGCCGTCACGCCACTTCAGCTCGTTGAGCACTTCCCGGGGACCATGCATGGGCCCTAGAGTTGTCCGGACTCAAGCATGAAGTCGAGGTTGCGGAGGCTCGCCTCCAGGCCGTCGCGCGCGTCCGTCCCGATGAGGGGGTCCATGTGGCCGGGGTAGATGGCGCCGAGGTCAAGCGCGGCGAGGCGCTCCAGGGAGCGGACCAAGGCTTTCGCGTCCCCCGTGGGAAAATCGACGCGGCCGAAGCTCCCCATCTCGAACACGAGGTCGCCGGAGAACAGGTCCTTGCTCGCGGGGTCGTAGAGGGCGGTGTGGCCTGCCGTGTGGCCGGGAAGGTGGAGCACCTGGAAGACGCGGTCGCCAACGCGCAGCTCGCTTCCCTCGCGGAGGCCTTCCACGGGGCAGGGGCGCTGGGTGAGGCCCACGAAGGCGCCCAGGGTGGCGCGGCTGTCCCCCGTCCGGACGGCGTCGGCTTCCATCTCGTGGAGGTACACGGGGGCGCCTGTCAGGTCGTGGAAGTGGGCGGCGCCCCCGCAGTGGTCGCAGTGGTAGTGGCTGCACCAGATCGCCTTGATGGATCGCGGATCGATCCCGGTGGAGGCAAGCTGCTGCTGGACGAGGGGGAAGTCCGCGCCCGTGGTGGCATCCGCGAGAAGCCACTCGCCGCGGCCGCACTCGACGAGCCACGCATTCACGTCGAAGGGTTGGGAGCGGAGCCGGTGGACCTTCACGCGTCACGGAACCCGTGGGGCCGTGAAGAGGGTTTCGCCACCTTTCGAGCAATGTCCCGAAAGGGGTTTACCACCCCTCCCGGACCCCCTGGCCGCTCGCGCCCCTGCGCCCCTTCTCGGAGGTTGCCCGATGCTGTCGCGCCTGTTGCCTGTCGCCTCTCCTGTCGAGATGCTCAACCACCTCTTCCCGGTGGCCCCCACCACGGCCACCATATTGCTCGTCACGTGGGGGTGCGTGGCGAACCTGTGGAGCCGCACGGGGCCGCCCCCGGCCTCCACGGACGAGGCCTAACTTAGGGCCGGCCGCCCCACACGTTGGGGTCGCCGAAGCCATGGAGGGCGCCGATCCAGGCGCCGCGCATGTTCCGGTAGAACAGGAGCGGGAACACGCCCACCCAGAAGACGAGCCACCCGTACTCGAACCACGCGGGCGTGTCGAGGAAGAAGTAGAGCACGAAGTAGCCCATGAGGGCCACGAACCCCAGGAAGCCCATGCCGAACATGACGGCCCCCGTGAACTCGCCGCGGGAGGGCTCGAAGGGCGCGTTGCAGACGGGGCACCGGTGGTTCACCTGGAAGAGGGACTCCGAGATGCGGCCCTTGCGGCAGCGGGGGCAGCGCAGGAGCGCGCCATCCGTGAGGGCCCGAAGGGTTTGCGCGAGGGATCCCATCGGCGTCACAGTGGAGTGAGGCACCCGAGCCATGAAGATTCTGGTGAGGTTGAGCGAGGATCGGGAGCCGGGCTAGCCCGTGCTCCGTCCTCCGCGGGGCATCTGGTGGGCAGTGGAGGGCCGTGGGGACGCCGTTCAAGGAAGGAAGTCCGTCAGGCAGGGGTTCGAGACCGCGCAGCCGAGGTCGCGGATCTCGACGGGCACCTTGTGGAGGCACCGGCCGGCGACGCAGGTGTAGAACACGCCGCACGCCGGGGTGGAGGCACCCCGCACGTTATCGCCGGGCTTCTCGACGAGGTCGTAGGTGCCGCACGTGCTCACGGGGTTCACGCCCGTGCAGTCGTCGGGCGCGGTGCTGCACCAGGGGCTGAGGCCCGTTGACACCCAGACGCCCACGCCCGTGCCACCGGTCGTGTAGGAGCAGGCGCCCACCACGGTGTAGGTGGTGCACGCGTTGGCGTGGTTCTTCACGGAGACGCCGCAATCGTCCGCGGGGGCGGTATCGCAGTACGCCATGACCCGCAGGTCGGCAGCGGCGGTCGGGGCAAAAGCGATCGTGAGGAGGCTCACCAGGAGAAGGCTGGCGAGCGGGCGGGCAAGGCGCATGCTGCGCGACTGGAGGGCGACCCCATAGCCTTTTCTACCCTTGCGGTTGCGCTTGGCTGGGTCCGCTCCCTCATGGCCCCCACCAAATTATAAATACGGTCCCCCTCTGATCGACGCCCGCTCATGGCCAACCCCCTCCTGCGTGTTCGCCCGGCGGGCAGCTTCATCAAGGGCCCCTTGCCGCCAGGCTGCGCCATGTGTGAGAAGGGCATGAAGATGGTGCTCTTCGTGACGGGGGTTTGCCACTACAAGTGCTTCTACTGCCCCATCAGCGAGGAGCGCCGCTTTGGTGCCGCCGCTGGCAAGAAGGGTGTGCCGTCGCCCGTGTGGGCAAACGAGAAGCAGCTTGCGGCGGACGACCTCGCAGGCATCGCCGCGGAGGCGCGGGCGATCAACGCGCGCGGCACGGGGCTCACAGGGGGCGACCCGATGTACGACCCGGAGCGCACCCTGCGGTACATCCGTTTCCTCAAGCAGGAGTTCGGCCCGAAGCACCACATCCACATGTACACGCAGATTCCCTTCGACGCGAAGTGGCTGCGTCCCCTCGCGGAGGCGGGGCTCGACGAGATGCGGTTCCACCCGCCGGACGAGACGTGGGTGAACCCCGACGCGCCCGAGAACGCGCACTACAAGCACCTGTGGCTGGAGGCGAAGAAGCTCGAGGAAGAGGGCTTGTGGAAGGTGGGCTTCGAGATTCCCTGCATTCCCGGCAGCGTCGAGCAGATGAGCGCCCTCGTGGCCTGGCTCGCAAAGCACGGGTTCGGTTTCATCAACGTCAACGAGATGGAGTTCTCGGAGACGAACTACGCGCAGCTCCTTGCGCGGGGCTACCGCATCAAGGACGACATCACGATGCGCGTGATGGACTCCCAGGCCGTCGCCGAGGAAGTCATCGGCCGCTTCAAGGACGCCCCCATCAGCATCCACTTCTGCAGCTCGCCCTTCAAGGACGCCATCCAGCTGCGGCAGCGCCTTGCGCGCCGCGCGGCGAACACGAAGAAGGCCTACGAGGAGGCCACGGACGACGGCACGCTCCTCCGGGGCGTCATCGAGTGCCCCGACCCTGCCGCGCTCCTCGCGGAGCTCCACCGCGGCTACGGCGTTCCCCTGGAGCAGATGGAGGCCGCCGGCGGGCAGCTCCGCATGGCCCCCGCCGCCCTCGAAGCGGTGGCGAAGGATCTTCCCTACCCGGCCTACGTGAGCGAGATTTACCCCACCTCCACGGAGTTGGAGGTGGAGCGCCGTCCCCTCAACGCCTTCCGCGCGAAGGGCGCCGTGGCTCCCCGCGCGCAGCCGCTCGTGCTCGCCGCCCAGGACGGGGGCCTCGACCGGCGCGTGGGGCGGCCGGGCGGGCTTTGAGCGCTCTTCCCCCAGGGCCCCTAACCCTTCCTGGCTACAAAGAGCCCTCCGGGGCGGGGGCGCGAACGGTTTATTAGCTCCACCTCCTATGGGACGGTTATGTCGGCTCTGGATCGGATTGTGGTGGATCCGGCCATCCTGGCGGGAAAGCCTGTTATCCGGGGAACTCGGGTTCCCGTCCACCTCCTTCTCGCGATGCTCGGCTCTGGAGCAAGCCGTGAGGAGGTGCTCCGCGAGTACCCACAGATCACAGGGGACGACCTGGATGCGGCCGTCCTCTACGCCTCGCGCGTGGTCGCCTCCCTCGATTGGGTGGGGTTCGGGGTGGTCTGATCCCCCGGTTTCTCGCCAACGAGAACATCCCGCTCTCGGTTGTCGAGCATCTGAGGCGGCAGGGCTTGCGAGTCATGACCGTGCCCGAGGTCGGGCTTCAAGGGGCGACTGACGAGGTGGTCCTCCGGGAGGCAAGCGACCGTCAGCTCACCATTCTCACCCAGGATCTGGACTTTGGCCGGATTTTCGTAGAGCGCGAGCCACGAGTGCAAATTGTGGTGCTTCGCGCTCGTGAGCCGCGAAGCGGCGTGCTGATTCCAATGCTTGAGGCCTTCCTCAAGCGCGCAGACCTGGCTTCGAACGACCTCCGTGATGCGCTCATCGTCGTTGGCGAGCATGGGTTCCGGGTCCGGCGCCGAGTGTGAGGGCCTGCGCCGCCCAGGACGGGGGCCTCGACCGGCGCGTGGGGCGGCCGGGCGGGCTTTGAGCCCCTCGCGGCGTCAGGGCCCGAACACGACGAGGGTGCGCTTGGCGAGGTAGCGCGAGACGTCCATGACGGCGTGGACGCGCTCGGGGCTCAAGCGGTACACGCCGGGCCCGTCGGGGTCGGGGTCGTGGAGCACGAGGGTGTCTCCCTCCATGGCGACGCCCACCACCCAGTGGGGTGCGGCGTAATCGTTGCTGAGGGTGAACAGATCCACGAGCAACACGGGCACTTGGCCAGCGGCAAGCGCCTTCCGGATGTCCTCCAAGGAGGGCTCCCGTCGCTCCCACCGCACGCCCGCGGCCTCCGCGCGCACCCGGTTCTCCCCCTGGATGAACTGGCTGAGCTCGATGTCCTCCGGGGTGAAGCGCGCCTTCGCCACGTCGCTTGCCTCGGGGAAGGTCATTTCCGCCTCCGCGATAACGATTGCAGGGACGCCCCGCTTGAGCGCGGGCAGGGCGAGCCCCCACTGGTCCATCCCGCGGAGGCCGATGAGGGTGCCGTCGCGCCAGAGCTCGAATTCGGAGCTGCGGGTCACGGGGAGGCCGCGCAGGTGGTGGAGGGCCATCACGAGGGAGGCGGCGCCGCAGCTGAAGCCCGCAGTCTGCGAATAGCGGGGGATGGGGGTCATCGCTTCTCCTAGACTCTCCCCGGCTTTAGACCCGCGGTTTCCTCCAAGCTATCGCGCCCGCGGGTACGCGCGGCACCCGTAAGCCTCAAGTGCGGACGCCGGGATGCCGCGCCGTGGACTACCCGTTCCTGGAGCGCCTCGCGGTCAGCTTCGTCGTGGGCGGGGCGAGCGTTGCCCTCTTCACGACGGCGGCGGAGCGCTTTGGCAGCCGCTACGGCGGCCTCCTCCTCAGCTTCCCGGTGAAGCTCGCGGTGTCCCTCGCGCTGCTCGCGCTTCAGGAGGGCGTCGTGGAGGCGGCCGTGAGCGCCTCCGTGGTGCCCCTCGGCATCGCCTCCAACGTGGTGTTTCTCGCCGTGACCGTGGTGGCGCTGCGGCGGATCCCCCGCGTGCAGGCCATCGCCCTCGGGATGAGCGCCTGGCTTTCGACGGCGGTCCTCTGCCTTCTCGTGGTACCGGAGGCGGCTGCCCCCGCCTTCCTGGTGTATTCGGGGATCACGGCTGCGGCCCTCGCGGGCCTCACGGCCATTCCCGCGCTGCGCGGCATCCACCACCGGAAGGGCGCGCGCGTGTTCAGCGGGTGGCGCCTCGTGCGGCGCGGGCTCGCGGCGGGCGCGCTTGTTGCCTCCACCCTGATCGTGGCCCGCCTCGCGGGCCCGGTTGTGGCGGGCCTCTTCGCCGTTTTCCCGAGCGCCTGGCTCACCACCATGATCGTGCTCTCGCGGGACCAGGGGCCCGACTTCACGGGCGCCACGGCGCGCACCATGATCGCGGGCTCCGCATCCCCTGTGGCCTACGGGCTTGCGATGGCCATGCTCCTTTCGCCCCTGGGCGTTCTCGCCGCCACGCTTGCCTCCTTGGTGGTGGCGGTGGGGGTGTCGGGCGCTGCGGCTGCGGCGCTCCATGCGCTCGACCGCCGCCTGTTGCCCCCTCCGGTGACGCCCGCGCCCCAGGCGGCGGCGCCCTCCCTCACGCGGTAGGGATGGGTCAATTGTAAAACGGGTGATGTAAAAGAGGGTGATTCAGAATCGGCAAGTACCCTCCCCGCCTACTTACCTTCGTCAGCCACCGGGCGCGACGACCGGACCTCCGGGCCCTCGCGCTGGCGTGGCGCCCCACAGGTCTGTTATCTTAAGGGGGTGATTGCCTGTGGAGCGTCCTCCGGCTTGACGCCAACTGCTCGCGGGCGATTCGGGGGAACCGCCCGCGGGTTCCCTCTCCCAAGCTTTCCCAAAGGTCCTGTTCCCCCGACACCCTCTTCCCCGAGAGGCTTTTTTGCGCTCTTCCTTCCAGCGAGGCCGCTCAACCCGTGGGGGGCTTCGCCGCTTCGGTGGCGGCCTCGGCCGCGGGCGCTGCGTCCGCGTCCTGGGGGAACTTCACGACGAACTCCAGGAAGTCCCGGGCCTCGTGGGACTCGGGGAAGAGTTTGCGCGCCTCGTCCACGAGCACCTTCGCGTTCGTGTAGCGGGGGCTGATGTGGGTGAGGAAGAGGCGGCCTACGCCCGCGCGGTGCGCCATGAATGCGGCCTGCTGCGAGGTGCTGTGGCCGTACAGGTTGGCGTCCTTGAAGTCGCTCGCGTAGGTGGCCTCGTGGATGAGGACGTCGGCGCCGGTGGCCATCTCCACCACGCCCTCGCAGGGCACGGTGTCGCCCGTGTAGCAGACCTTGCGCCCGCGTCGCGCGGGGCCGAGCACCTCCTCGGGGGTGACGACGCGGCCGTCCTTGAGCGTCACGCTCTCGCCGCGCTGGAGCGCGCCGAACATGCGCCCCTCGGGGACACCCAGCTCGAGGGCGCGCTCCTTGTTGAAGCGGCCGGGGCGGTCGTTCTCGATGAGGGCGTACCCGAGGGCGTAGGTGGTGTGCCGCATCTCGTAGGCGCGCACCACGTAGTCCTTGAAGGCCACCTCGTCGCCCGGCGTCATCTCGCGGATGCGAATCTGGAACCCGCCGCGGCTCTTCCCGATGCTCGTGAGCATCTCCATGAGCTCCTTGGTGCCGGGGGGCCCGTACAGGTGGAGGGGCTCGGTGCGCTCGTTCATGCGCATGGTCTGCACGAGGCCCGTCACGCCCAGGAAGTGGTCCGCGTGCAGGTGGGTGAGGAAAATCTTGTCCACCTGCATGTAGGAGAGCTTGCTCTTCTGGAACTGACGCTGGGTGCCTTCGCCGCAGTCGAACAGGAGAATCTCGGAGCCGCGCTTCACGGCCACCGCCGGGACGTTGCGCTCGGCCGTGGGCCAGCTCGCGCTCGTTCCCAGGAAAACGATCTCCATGCTCTCGTGCATCGGAGCCGGGTTACACGGGCCCTCCACCTAAAGGTTCCGGTCGCCTGGAGGGCGGGCTGCCTGATGCGGCAGCGCGGCGCCCGGGGGCGCTTCCTCCTTGGAGAAGGCTTTTTTGCCTGCCTGCTCCCTGTGCTATCTGTGACTGGGGGAAAGAATCACACGCAGGGGGCGCGCGATGAGGCCGACCTGGACTTCGAGGCGCTTGCCGAGGTCTTGGGGGTTCTCGCCAATGGGAACCGCCTTCGCCTGTTGGCGCAGTTGCGGCAGGCCCGCACCGCCTCCGAGATCCGCCTCACCCCCGAGACGGTCCACACGGGGGAAAATCCCGACCGCGTCATCAGCCGCCAAGCGGTCCACAACCACCTGGACCGCCTGCTCGACATCAAGGCCGTGCTCTCGCGCCCCGTGCGCCGCCTCGGCGCCTCGGGGGACGAGTTCGTGGTGAACCACCAGCAGATCTTCGCCATCAGCGAGGAGTTCCGCAAGCTCGGCACCCTGCGCCCCACGGGCGAGGCCGGTTGGGGCCTGCAGACGCGGAGCCTCGCGGACGTTCGCGCCGTGCCCCCCAAGGAGGGCCCTCACCTCGTGCTGGTCCACGGCCTCAACGAGGGGACCGTGTTTCCCCTGGAGCCCCGCGCAGGCCCCAATGCTTCCCACTGGGTGATTGGGCGGCGTCCCGACATGGACATCTGCCTCGATTACGACCCCTTCGTGTCCTCCGAGAACTCGCGCCTCCTGCGGCGCGGCGAGGGCTTCGCGGTGGAGGACCTGCCGGGGTCGCGCAACGGCACCTTCGTGAACTGGCAGCCCGTCCCCGTGGGCGAGCAGGCCCCGGTGAAGCACGGGGACGTTCTCGGCGTGGGGCGCACTCTCCTCCTGTTCCGTGAGCGCTGATCAGCGCGGCGGGGCCGCCGTCGCAAGCTCGGGGCAGGCGAGGAGCGCCTGCTGGAAGGCGGCCGCCGTGGGGTAGCGGGCCTTCGGGTCCTTGGCAAGGGCCCGCCGCAGGGCCGTGTTGAGGCCGGGGGACGCGCCTGGCAGGGGGAAGAGAGGGGCCTCGGTGGCGATGGCCTGGCGCAGGGCCAGCTCGCCGCGGCCGCGAAGCTCGAGGTAGGGGCGGCCCGCGATGGCCTCGTACAGGATGACGGCGGCGGCGTACACGTCGGTGGCGGGCGTGAGGGCGCCCTCCCCCGTGGCCTGCTCGGGGGCCATGTAGCGGACGGTGCCGGGCTGGAGACCCGCGACGTGGAAGCCGCTGCGCGTCTCCTCCAGGGTGGGCGCGCACGCGAGGCCGAAGTCCGCCACCTTCGCGTTTCCCGCCCCATCGAGCAGGATGTTGGCGGGCTTCACGTCGCGGTGGATGAGGCCTGCCGCGTGGGCGGCCTGGAGGCCCGTAAGGATCTGGACGGTGAGGCGGGCGGCCTCGGCGGGCGCGAGGGGCGCGTGGCGCGCGAGGTGGGCCGCGAGGTCGCCTCCCGGTGCGTACTCCATCACGAGGAGGGCGCCGGCCCCGTCGGGCACCACGTCCCACACCTCCACGACGTGGGGGCTTCGGATGCGCGTGGCGGCCCGCAGCTCCTGGAGGATCGTGTCCCCGTCGCCTTGCGTGGCGGCCACCTCCTTGAGGGCCACGTCGCGCTTCTGCACCTCGTCGGTGGCGAGGAAGGTGCGGCCGCTGCGGCCGCGGCCGAGGGGACGCTTGAGGCGGTAGCGTCCCGCGGCGAGGGCGCCCTCCTGGAGGGCGGCGCGGGGGCCCAGGGCGCGCCCGGGGGAGGTGAGGACGGTGACCATGGCGTCGTGCTCCGCCTCCGTCACGGCGAGAAGCACCTGCAGCTCGCGGAGGCGCTCGTCGCTTGCGGGGTCGCGCCCGGCGGCAAGGACATCCTCGAGGGCGTTCCGGTACACTTCCAGGCGGCGGGAGCGCAGCGCAGCGCCCTCCCGGCGGCGAAGCCCCGGCACGCCCGGGGCGCCAAGGAGGGCCCCCAGGAGGGCCACGGCCACGAAGGCCCCCAGGGCGGGGGCCAGATCGAAGGAGATGCGGCCCACGGGCACGAGCATCACCTGGACGAGGAAGTAGGTGCCCAGGAGGGCGGTGCCCGCCACGAGGGTGACGAGGGTGATGCGCGCGGCGGGCTTCAGGCGGAGGTCGGCGTCGAAGGCCTGGTACTTGAGGAGCGCGTACCCGACCACGGCGAGGAACAGGGTCCACCGGAGCGGGTACTGGGTGCTGATGATGAAGCTGCGGAGGAGGTCGCTCTCCGCGTAGCCCTGCAGGGATCCCGTGGCCAGAAGGTAGGGGGCGGTGAGGAGCGCCACGCCCAAGGCCATCCAGCCGAGGGCGGCGCGCGGCATCGGCCGGCCCGTCCGCTCAGACCCCCGGTACACGAGGTAGGCCACGGCGGCCACCAGGGCGTAGGCGAAGAACACGAGAAGGAGACGCCCCGAGGCCACCGTCTCCCGGTACAGATCAATTTCCACGCCCACCTTGGGAAGGCGCGGGATGAGGGCGGTGCCGCAGGCGATGAGCATGAGGCTCACCTGCTCCCGCTTGAGGAGGCTCTCCTCCCCCGTGACGTTTCGCGCGAGCACGTACAGGACGGCGCCGTAGGCGGCGATCATGTAGGCCGCAAGGAGGAGGCGCGCGGGGCTTGGCGCGTACAGGTTGAAATCGCGCGGCCGCATCACGAGAAAGAGGAGGCTCAGGAGCGCGGCGGCCCCCGCGAGGGTCCACAGGTAGCCGCGGCTCACGTGGCTCGTGCGCCGGGGGAAGCGCGTGACGAAGAGGAGGAGGACGAGGGGGTCGAGGGCGAGGGCGAGGTGCGCGATGGTCCACCAGGGCTGGGCCTCGGAGGAGATGCCGGCGAAGGCGGGGATGACGTCGCCGAAGAAGAAGTTCGACCCGATGAGGAGGGTGAAGAGGGCAAAGAGCCGGTTTTCCGTCGTCCGGGGAGCCACGGCGAGCACGAGGGCGGCGAAGCTGAAGCAGGCGAGAGAGACGAAGAGGTGGATGGCGGCCAGCGGCCGGAGCTCCAGTCCTACCACGGGCCCTCTGACCCGGTTGCCATGTTTTAAGCATATCTAGCCCGCGGAGGTTGATATGTTGCCCCTGTGGGTGGCAGCCAGGTGACCCGTTCGTCAACCACACGGTTGACGGCCCTTTATTGACTCGCAATGAGTCTCTTCGGATGAGGCTGGCCAAGCGGGCCTAGAGCTTCGCCTACACTCAAACCTCGCCCGCTTGGCCTGACTCGGCTATCGGGGTTGCACCGGGGGCGCTTAAGGAGGCCGCCCCCGCCCCAACTCCTTCCCTTTTGCGTGGCTCCCTGAGCGTTAGGCGGGCTTCCGGTAGACTGCGAAGTAGCGGTTGAGGGAGCGGTGGACGCGCATCACGTGCGTCTGCTCCAGGGTGAGGAACTCGCCGCCCCGTTGGACATGCCGCTCGTCGGGGAAGGCCAACGCTAACCGTCCCCCGGGCCGGAGGGCCTCGCGGGCGGCGTGGAAGAAGCGGTCGTACAGCTTCTCGATGCCCTCCCCCTCCGTGGTGGCGCTCCGCCCGTAAGGAGGATCCGTGACGATGGCATCGAGGCCGGGCGCGAACTCCGGGAGCTCCCCGATGTCGCGGTTCTCCACGGCCTCTGCGCGCTGCCCGAAGTGCGCGAGCGTCTCTTCCGCGCCCACCACCATGCGGTTGTCGAGGTCGCTCGCGTACACCCGGGCCCCCACGAGGGCCGCCTCCAGGCAGATGCCGCCCGTGCCGCAGAAGGGGTCCGCGACGCGGTCGCCGGGGCGCACCCGGGCGAGGTTCACGAGGGTGCGAGCGTACCGCGGGTGGAGGCTGATGGGGGAGAAGTAGGGGCGGTTCTTCACGTGCCGCGCCTCGAAAGCGCTGCGGTCCACCTTCGCGAGAAGGCCGCCGCTGTGCGCCCACTCGCTCACGACCACCCGCACCTCGGTCTGGGGGCGCGTGAGGTCCACCCGGCCCGTCTGCGCGAGGACGACGCCGATGGCCTTCTCGAGGTCCTGCATGGGGATCTCGGGGTGGGAGGTCCCGATGCGCTTTGCGCGCACCGCGAAGGTGGCGCCCTCCAGGTTGAGGCCGAAAAAGGGCGGCACGATCGCGCGGGGCGTGGCGGCGGTCGTGAACCAGTGCGCGCTCACCACGTGCGTGAGGGCCACGCGGGCCGCAAAGGCGGCGGGGTCCACCCCTTCGGTGTCCACGAGCAGCACGCCGGGCTCCTCCGTGTGGCCATGCACCGTTCCCAGGGTCTCCAGGAGCGCGAGGGCTTCCGCCTGGGGGAGCGTGGGGTGCTCGCCGCTCATCTCAAGGAGGAGCTTCACGGCCGGGCCATGGGGCGCTCGGGCTTGAACCCTTCGGGGGGAGGAACAGGGAAAAAAGAGGGGGACGGGGCCCCGCAGGGCCCCGTGGTCATCCCGTTTTCATCGGGAGCTTAGTAGGTGCCGGACCCGTAGGTGGTGTCCGTGGTGTCGGTCGTGCTGGAGGAGCCCTTCACGCTCTCCTTCACGCCCTTCGCGGCCTCCTTCACGGAGTCCTTCGCGGTCGTGATGGCCTCCTTGAACACCTGGGTGTCGGCCTGCTCCGCGAAGCCCTCGACGCTGCCGGTGACGCCGGCGGTGGCCTTGCCCACCGAGTTCTTGGCCTTCTCGCGGGCCTCCTCGGGGCTCAGGTCCTTGATGGATTCGCGGTAGTTCTGGAAGCCGGTCTTCACGCCCTCCTTGGCGGTGGAGGCGCCGCTGCGGACGGTCTCGCCCACCTTGGTGGCGCCCGTGGAGAGCGAGTCCTTCACGGTGCTCGCGCCCGTGCTGAGGGAGTCCTTCACGCCGGAGAGGCGGCTGCTCTCGCTGCCGTAGGTGCCCACTTCGGAGTAGGAGGTGGTGGAGGTCTTGCGCTCGGGGATGAGCTCGTCCTTCACGACCTTGGCGTGCTCGCCCACCTTGCGGGCGGCCTGGCCGATGACGTTGGGGTCCATCTGGTCCACGTAGCCCTCGAGGGCGCCGGCCGCGGAGGCGACGTTGCGGCCCACGGCGTTCTTGGCCTTCTCGCGGACTTCCTCGGGGCTGAGGTCCTTCATGGCCTCCTTGGCCTTGTTCACGATGCCGCCCTGGGAGCTGCCCATGCTGCCCGTCGAGCCCACCGACCCGGTGGTGCCGAAGCTGCCCGTGCTGCCCGACACGCCTGTCGTGCCGATGGTGCCGGTCGTCTCGGTCGTCGTGGTCTTGGATTTGAAGTTGATGTCCTCGGTGGAGAGGTTCTCGCTGCCGATGTTGCTTGTGATGTCTTTCTTCTTCAGGGGGTCGTTCACCATTTTTTCTTCACCTCTTACTGTTCTTGGGAGTCTCAGTTGGTTAATGTCACGTCTGTTCAGGCCTCACGCGCCCGGGCGGCCGCCGCCCATGCCTTCGCGGAAGGAGCGCTTGATGCTCTGGCTCTCGGAGCGCACCTCGCGCTTCACGTCGCTGATGCCGGAGCGGGCGCGAGCCTTCGTGCCGTCGAGGTGGCGCTTCGCGTAGCTGAAGGCCACGACGGCGCCAATGAGGTAAACCAGGCCGACGAGGAAGGTGCCCCACTGGCCGCCAAGCACGTGGTTGAGCCAGTTGCCGATGAGCACGCTGAAGAACGCAAGCGCAAAGATGCCGAGGACACCCGCGAGGACGTAGCCCACGGCCACGCCCTTTGCTTCCTTCACGACGTCCTTTGCCGCCACCTTCACCTCGTAGGTGATGGCCGTGGGGGCCTGAGCGGCGCGGCTCGTGGCCTCGCTGATCCCTTGGGCCATGCTGGACACCTTGTCCGAGGCCTTTGCGAGGGTGTCACCGAAGCCCGGCTTGGGCGTCGTCGGGTAGGTGTACCCGGTCGTGGAGGTCTGCGACGTGGTTGTCGTGGTCGACGCCGTGGCCGTCGCGGAAGCGCCCTCGGAGACGGGGTAGCCTTCGCGGAAGCCTTCCTTCGCTGCGGTCACCGTTCCCGTGGTCTTCTGCACGGCTTCCGTCGCTAGCTCGGGAAGCCGGCTCGTGCGGAGCTGCTCGGCAAGTCCCTCGGCCGCACCGGAGATGGCCATGAGGACCTTCTCGAGGTTCGTGGCGTCGGGACTCTGCATGCGATTCGTGACAACCTCATCCTTTGAGGCGAGGTCGGGGCGTGTCTCGCCGCCGCCGACGATGCGGTCACCAGGGTCGTCCATCTTATCCACCCTTCGCTGCTTGGCCGAAAGAGGGGGATGAACGTTCTGCCTGTTTTATCGGTGGCGGACGGGGCCGGAGGCGGCCAGGGGAAACGCTCCCGGAGGCGTGCTTGGCAGGCGAGGGACGCCACGGGCTGACAAGGGGTGCCTTGTCCCCGTCCCCGGGCGGCCAGGGGGAGCCCCATCGACACTCCGGTCAAGTCGTCTACAAGAGGCCTTTTTACGCTACCTGGGGTTCCGCGGGCCATGCGCGTCATCCTCGTGGCCACCCTGATCCTGGCCGCCGGGTTTGCCGGGTGCCTCAACGAACCCGAGCCCGAACCCGCGGCGGAGCAGAACACCAACACCACCCCCGAGATCCTTGTCGACGAGAACCGCCCCGACCCCACGGCGGGGGAGGTCGTGGCGGGCCCCGCGGCCGAGCCGGACCTGGAGGCCACCCTTGCGGCCGCCCCGAAGCTCAAGGTGGGCGAGTGGTGGAAGATCAAGTTCTCGAGCCCCCTCGACGGCACCGCCGCCGAGTTCTACCGCGTGGTCGCCAAGGAGGAGCAGGACCACTACATCTTCGGCATGCCCCACGAGGGCTGGTACAAGGAGGCCGTCATCTACCACACCCCCGCCTTTGGTGAGGTGAACAAGGCGGACCTCTCCTACGACACCCATGACGTCCTCTTCACGCCCCTCAAGTTCCCCCTCACCGAGGACCAGACGTGGACCACCTCCTTCAGCGGCGGCCCCGACATGCAGGCGAAGGTGAAGGTCGTGGACCAGTACGTGGCCGAGGTCACCTTCACGAACGTGAACAACGGCAACCCCCTCCTCAGCCTCGTGTACGACGCGCGCATGCACGAGGTCGTGAAGATCGACCACTTCACCGTCCAGTTCGAGGTGGTGGAGCACGGCTACGACTTCAAGGGCTGGGTCACCGTGCCCCGTGCCGAGGACCTCGTGTTCATCCACGCCCGCTTCGGCGGCATCCTCAGCGGTGGCCCCGCCGCCAGCGGGCCCACGGACACCGTGGAGATCACCGAGGACTACAACCGCGTCACCTTTGTCCAGATTGTGGGCCTCTCCGTCGTGGGCGACCCCGGCGGCACCGGCCTCGCGCACCAGGCGGGCGTCTACCGCGAAACCGTCACGGACCCCCAGGGCAACAAGTACGAGACGATGGTCACCCCCGCCGATGGCGGCTACAAGGTGAACTTCTTCGAGGTCTCGGACCCCAAGGGCGTCTGGACCCTCGAGCACATCGCCGCGGGACCGGGCCTTGCCTTCACGGAGGGCATCGCCTACCACCAGTACGACATCCTGGTGCCCGAGGGCCGTATCCGCACCGACCACTCGCACCCCGTGGTGCGCTGAAGCCGACCGGGGGCGGCGCACCGCTCCCTCCCCTCTTTTTCTCCTGAATTGTTTCCGCGCCTCTCCCCGTTGTGGGCAAGCCGCCTACAAGAGGCCTTTATATGTCACCGTGGGCTGCCGGGAGCATGCGCGCCATCCTTGTTGCCGCCCTTCTTCTCGCGGTGGGCTTCGCCGGGTGCATGAACGATGCTCCCGCCGACACCCCTGCCGCCACCGCGAACAACTCCACCATCACCGTGGACGCGAACCGCCCCCCTCCCATCGCTGACGGCGAGGTGGAGGTGGGCCCCGCGGCCGAGCCCGACCTCGAGGCCACCCTGATGGAGGCCCCGAAGCTGAAGGTGGGCGAGTGGTGGCGCATCCGCATGTACAGCCCCTTGGACGGCTCCGACGTGGAGGTCATCCGCGTCATGGCCAAGGAAGTGGACGGCCACTACGTGTTCGGCATGCCCCACGAGCGCTGGTACAAGGAGGCCGTGGTGTACCACACGCCCGGCTTCGGCGACGTCACGAAGGAGCTCGGCTACAACGCCCACAACATCCCCTTCCACCCCGTGAAGTTCCCCCTCACGGACGGCGCCACCTGGCAGACCAACTTCGAGACCGAGACCCCCCTCACGGCCACGGCGAAGCAGGTGGACCCCTACACGGTGGACATCACCTACACGACGCCCAACGGCGGCGTCCTCATGACCGCCACCTACGACGCGCGCATCCACGAGATCAGCAAGCTCAAGGTGGACACCATGGAGTACGAGGTGCTTGAGCACGGCTACGACTTCAAGGGCTGGGTCACGGTGCCCCGCGCCGAGAAGCTCGTGTTCATCCACGGCCGCCTCGGCCCCGTCTTCGGGCTCGGCTCCTTCCCGCCCCAGCCCGCCCCGCCCATGGACGAGGTCACCATCGACGAGGACTTCAACCGCGTCACCTTCGTCCAGATCGTCGGCTACAGCGTGAGCAACGAAGCCCACGGAAAGGGCGTCTACCGCGAGACGGTGACGGACCCCGACGGCAACCAGTACGTGACGGAGATGGCGGGCGAGACGGCCGGCTACAAGATCCAGTTCTTCGAGAACAGCAACCCCAAGGGCACCTGGAAGCTCGAGCACGTCGCTGGCGGCCCCGGCATCGCCTTCACGGAAGGCATCGCCTACCACCAGTACGACATCCTCGTGCCCGAGGGTCACGTGAGGACCGACCACTCGCACCCCGTGGTCCGCTAAGCCCCCAAGGCGGGCCTGCGGGCCCGCATCCTTTCTTTTTCTCGAAACCCTTTTTCCGCGAGGCACCGTTGGCGCCGCCCATGCGCCTCACGGTCCTCGGTAACCCCTCCCGCTACCTCGCGCCCTACGCGCCGGGCACGGGGTACCTGGTGGAGGCGGGCGGCGCCACCCTGCTCCTCGACTGCGGCCAGGGCGTCCTCGCGCCCCTTGGCGCCCTCAACCCCCAACGGTTGGATGCGGTCGTCATCTCCCACTTCCATTTTGACCACTGCCTCGACCTCCCCGTGGTCCTCCACGCCGTGCGCAAGCTGAACCCCCACCTCGTGGTTCCGTGGGCCTCCCACGAGAGCCTGGACCACCTCGGGAAGGCCTACCGTTTCCAGGGGTCCTTCGATGCGCCGGGGCCCATCCAGCAGGTGCGGCCGGGGGACGTCCTCCAGTATGGGGAGTGCACGGTGCGCGTGGGCGCCATCACCCACAGCGCGCCCGGGATCGCGCTCCGCATCGAGGCCGAAGGGAAGTCCCTGGTGTACTGCTCGGACTCCGCACACTCCCCCGACCTTGCCGCCTTCGCGAAGGGAGCGGACCACTGCATCGTCCACACCCTGATCCCGGAGGTGGAGCCGGACTCGGAGCACTCCCGCATCCACATGACGGCGGCAGCCGCGGGCCGTTTCGCGGCCGAGGCCCAGGTGCGGCACCTCCTCCTCGGCCACCGGTACTGGGAGTCCCGGGACGAGGAAATGCTCGGGAAAACCCGGGCCGCCTACGGGGGCCCCGTCACCCTCTTGAAGCAGGGCGACGTACTCCCCCTGTAGGAGGGAACCGATGGGAGGACCACCCCCGGAGCAGCGGATGAGGGCTGAGGCCTGCAACCGGTGCGGACGCACCGTGGGCGACCTCCGCCGCGCCCTCAGCATCGAGCAGCTGCGCGGCGCCGCCCCCCTCTGCAGCGTGCCCGGGTGCCCTCTCGTGCAGAAGATCCAGGGCTTCGCGAAGCCGCCGGAGGTGCGCGGGAAGGAGATTTTCGGGCCCTCGCCGCCGTCCGTTTTCGTGGGCCGCTTCGGGTACCCCCACGTCTCGCTCGGTCCCCTGCTTCCGCCGGGCGCCGTGGAGAAGCCCGCGCTTCTCGACAGTCCGCGGGACTGGACGGGGTCCGACATCCTCTCCATCCTGGGCTTGCGCTCGCGGCTCCTTCGCAGCAAGACCGTGCTCGAGGTGGATGCGGTCCGCGACCCGAGCCGCAGCCTCGAGGTGTCGCGGGAGCTCGCGATGGCCACAAAGCCCGTGGAGACGGAGATCACCCTCAGCAAGGAGCCCAAGCTGGATTTCACGCCCCGCCTGGAGGGTCTCACGCCCCCCATGGGGCCCTCGGTGGACGTGGTGAAGACCCGCATCACGGAGCACGTGGCCGTTCCCCGCAAGGTGGACCAGATCGTGAGCGACACGGACGTCCTCGCGGCCGAGGGCGCGTGGGAGATGTACCGCGGCGGCGTGGACCCTTACCAGATCCAGAAGATCTTCAGCGTGGGCCTTCTTGGCGAGCGCCACCACCGCAAGCTCGTGCCCACCCGCTGGTCCATCACGGCCACGGACGACGTGCTCGGGAAGCAGCTCATCGAGCGCATCAAGAACTTCCAGCAGGTGGGCGGCATCGAGTACCACTCGAGCGAGCTCTTCGGCAACCACTTCCACGTCCTGTTCTTCCCCCAGGCGTGGCGCTACGAGATGGTGGAGACGTGGCTGCAGGGCGACGACTGGAACGCGAACTCCGTCACCGTCACGGATGCCGAAGGGTTCCGCGGGCGCACCGACTACGCGAGCGCCATCACGGGCGCCTACTACGCCGCGCGCCTCTCCTGCCTGGAGCACCTCGTTGAGCGCCAGCGCCAGGCCGCCCTCCTGGTCGTTCGCGAAATCACGGACGACTACTGGGCGCCCCTCGGCGTGTGGGTGATCCGCGAGGGCGTGCGGATGGCCCTGGAGACGCCCGCGCTCGCCTTCGGCGAGGCGGCGGCCGCCATCAAGCACGTGACGCGGCGCGTGCGGGCAAAGGGGTGGTCCGCGCGCAGCCAGCTTGCCCGCGACCTCGTCCAGCAGCGCACCCTCAAGGACTTCTTCCGATCGGAAGATGGGCCGGAACCTTGATTCGGGCCTTCCGGCAAGACGCGCAGCCATGAAGGAGATTCCGTTCAGCGTGGGCGACCAGGTGACCTGGGAAACGCCCAACGGCACCGTGACCGGCCGCGTCGTGGAAATCACGACCCAGGATGGCGACCTCAAGGGCTTCCGCTACCGCGCCACGCGGGAGGAGCCCAAGTGCATCGTCGAGAGCGACGTGACGGGCGCGCTTGCCGTGCACCACCCCGCCGAGCTCAAGCCCCTCGACCAGTGACGCGCGGGCAGGCGGAACGCTTGTGAAGGCCCAAGGCCATGCAACATCATGACCCTCCGCAGCGTGAACCCCGCCAACGGTCGGGTGCTCCGCGAGTACGCTGAGCACTCCCCGGGGGAGGTGGAGCGACGGCTCAACGCCGCCGTGGAAGCCTTCGAGGGGTGGCGACGCTCCCGCCTGGAGGAGCGCGCGGACGTCCTGCGGGAGGCTGCTCGCGTGCTCGAGCGCGACCTCGACACGCACGCGTACCTCATCGTGGAGGAGATGGGGAAGCCCTTGGCGCAGGCCGAGCAGGAGGTGCACAAGTGCGTGAAGGGCCTCCGGTACGCCGCCGAAAAGGGCCCCGCCGTCCTCGCGCCCCGCCCCCTGGAGGAGGGCGTCTGCGTGATCCCTGAGCCCCTTGGGCCCCTCCTCGGGATCATGCCGTGGAACTTCCCCTACTGGCAGGCGGTGCGCTTCACGGCCCCCGCGCTCCTCGCGGGAAACGTGATTCTTCTCAAGCACGCAAGCAACGTCACGGGGTGCCTCCTCGCGCTCGAGGAAGTGTTCTCGGCTGCTGCGAGCGAGCCCCTGTTCCAGGCCCTCGCGCTCCCCTCAGCACGCGTGGGCGCCGTCATCCGCGACGAGCGCATCCGCGGCGTGAGCCTCACCGGCAGCGAAACGGCCGGCCGCAAGGTGGGGGCGGAGGCCGCTGGGGCGTTGAAGCCCGTGGTGCTGGAGCTTGGCGGCAGCGACCCCTTCATCGTGCTCGCTGACGCGCCCCTGGAGGCGGCGGCGAAGGCTGCGGCGCGGGGACGCTGCGTGAACAGCGGCGAATCCTGCATTGCCGCGAAGCGCTTCTTCGTGCACGAATCCCTGTACAATGACTTCGTGGAGGCCTTTGCCCACGAGATGGCCACCAAGCGCGTGGGTGACCCGCTGCAGGAGGAGACGGAGGTGGGGCCCCTTGCGCGGGAGGACTTGCGCGAGGCCGTGGAGCGGCAGGTGGAGGCCTCCGTGGAGGCCGGCGCCCACGTCGTGACGGGAGGCCGCCGCCTCGCGGGTCCCGGTTACTATTATGAGCCCACCGTGCTCGTGGACGTGCGCCTCGACATGCCCGTGATGGCGGAGGAGGTGTTCGGGCCCGTCGCGCCCGTGATGCCCTTCCAGGACGAGGCCCAGGCCGTGGCCCTGGCGAACGCTACCCGGTACGGGCTTGGCGCCGCCATCTGGACCACCGACCTCGATCGGGGCCGCCGCGTCGCGCGCCGCCTCGCCGCGGGCATGGTGTTCGTGAACGACATCGTGGCCTCCGACCCCTCGCGGCCCTTTGGCGGCGTGAAGGCCTCGGGCTTCGGGCGCGAGCTCGGCGAGGAAGGGTTCCGTGCCTTCGTGAACCTGAAGACGGAGGTGGTGCGGCCGCCGCCGGGGCCGCGCTCGGCTCGCGGCCGCGGGGAGCGGTTGCCGGCGGTGGAATGAATTGGAACGACAACGACAGGGCTCCGCGGCGCCAACTGCTCGCGGTGGCTGGACGCTACGCCGGGGCGACCTAGGGCCCAGGAAACGAGGCGGGCCGGCTCCACAGGAATCGCTCGTACCCCAACGGTTAAAAGCTCCAGGCCCCCTCTGTTTCAGGGGAACTGTATGGGGCAGGTAAGTGGGAGAATCCTTCTCGTTTGCATCGGCTCCCTCATCACCACGTTCGTTGGAGTCGGCGCAGCACCTTCCGACGCCGGGTCTACCGAGGAGAGCATCCTCCCCTTGGGCCATCTGGAGGAGCGGTGTTGTTTCATCCATGGCGTGGACCTCCATGAGTACCGCTCTCCTCCAGGAGCGATCGGATACAACCTGACCGGAAACGTCCTGAGCTTCTATCACGAGTATCCTTGTGTGCCCTCCGGTCCCGAGTGTGGGGAGAAATTTGGGTATTTCGTAGGCATTTATGCGCCGCCGTACACCGCCCTGGTGCCCTACACCGTTACGTGGAGATATGTTGGGCCCGCCCAGGTCGAATTCCCCTACACCTCTGGGTAAGGCGAAAAAACCCCGGCCCTCACCTAGCACACCCCCGTCACCGTTTTATCCGATCCGCGCTCTCGCCCACGGGTGCGCTTCCAGGGTCCCGTGGAGGAGGGCCGTTTCCTGTCGCGGCCGAACCGTTTCCTCACCTACGTGGAGGTGGACGGCGTCACGCGCGCCTGTTTCTGCTCGAACCCGGGACGGATGCCCGAATTCCTGGAGCCCGGTCGCCCCGTTCTCGTGGGGCCCCGCATCGGTGGACAACAGGGCCCCACCACGCACGTACACCTCGCCTTCCGCCACAACGGCGCCTGGGTGGGCATCGACACGCGCATCCCCGGCCGCCTCTTCCTGGAGGGTTTCGCCGCCGGCAAGTTCCCCTTCCTGCAGGGGTACACGGAGGTGCAGCCCGAGGTGACCTTCGGCGCCTCGCGCTTCGACTTCCTCCTGAAGGGCGAGGGGCTCCCGCCCTGTTTTGTGGAGGTCAAGAACTGCACCCTCGTCACGGACGGGCTCGCGCAGTGGCCGGACGCTCCGAGCGAGCGCGGCGCAAAGCACCTCCGGGAGCTCGCTCTCGCCCGCAAGCAGGGCTACCGTGCGGTCGTCCTCTGGATTGTGCAGCGGGGGGACGCGCGGCTCCTCACGCCCTTCGAGGAGCGCGACCCCGACTTCGCGAAGGCCGTCCGCCTGGCGGCAAAGCGCGGCGTGGAGGCCTACGCCTGGGGCTCCAGGGTGACGCGCGCCGGCGTCACGCTCGGGAAGGAGGTGCCGGTGGACCTCGGCCCTCCTTGAGCGGGGCACGCGTATGTCCCCCGGTCGCGCGGCTGCCCCGGGCGGACTGGGCTGGGGTCCAGGGGCGGAGCCACCGCGGCGAGCGGAGCGAGCGAGGGGCGGACGACTCGAAGGTCGTCCAGGCCTGGTCGGGGGGCACAAGGGGGGCGAAGCCGCAGCGGCTCCGCCGCAAGGCGCGGCCGGACCGGGGTCCGGCCAGCGCGCCCCCTTGGCACACGGACTGGCAGGGGCGATGCCTGCGAGCCTGCGAGCAGGGGGAGGCCATGCCAGGAAGTGTGCGCGGGCGCAGGGCACGCCATGAGGCGTGCCCGAGCACCGATCAGAAACAAGGAGCGCCATCCCTGGCGCTCCTTGTTTCTGGGCGGGGGAACGCGCAAGCCATAAGCACCGGGGCGGTCACCGGGCGCCCATGAGCCTCGCGGAGCCTCCCGCTTGGGTTGTGAAGACACTCGAGGGCTCCCGGAACCCCGGGGAATCGATCGACTCGGTCGCCGTCCTTCGCTCCTCCCTCCTGCATCGCCTCGCCCTCGTGAGGACGCCCACCCGCACCCTCCTTGTCGCCAAGGGCCTCTTCAAGGCCCGCGTGGAGGAGGTGCCCCAGGCGCTTCTCGGGCCCTCCACGTGCCGCTGGTGCGGCGCCCCCCAGAACCCCGTCCCGGAGCGCCCCGGCTTCACCTTCCGGGGGTTTGCCCTCTTCAAGCGCGAGGTGGACCTCGGGGGCGGCCGCCGCGAGACCCGGTACGTCTTCTCGAAGGAACGGCCCAACGACGCCGTCCCCTGCTTCGTCCCCGAGGGCTTCGAGGTGGCCGAGGACCCTGCCTCCGGCCTCCCCTACCTGAGGCGGGCAGCTTAAGCGGCGGCGCCACAAGCGTTATTACCCCCACGGGTCGGATTCGTGGGTGTGACGGCGCGCTCCTCCTGGCTCCTCGGGGCAATCCTCCTCGTCGCGGCGGTGGCCTCCTCCGGCTGCTTCGGCGACACGGGGACGGCGGCGGAAGACACCGCGCCCGGGAAGCGCCAGGGCACCACCAACCGCGTGGCGCCCCCGCCTGTGGATCAGGCGGAGGCCGAGCGCAACCTCACCCGCGCCCAGACGAAGTGGCACGTCCACGACCTCTGGGGAAACCAGGACATCCTCACGCTTCTTGAGGGCGACGTGGTGCTCCCGCTCAACGCCGACGCCGTGGGCCCCAACGGGTTCCGCAGCGGCCGCGTGGAGTTCACTTTCCCCCATGGCACCCTCGTGCCGCCCGAGGCGGGCCACCTGGAGGTGCTCGTGCTCTTCGAGGCCGCCACGGGGCTTCCCTTCACGGGGCTCAACCTGAGCTACCGCGACGCGGGAAGCGAGAACTTCACGAACCTGGGGCCCCTCGACCCGGCCTCGCCCGTGCGGATTCCCGTGGACTTCTTCAGCGCCGACGTGCCCCACGCGGGGGCCACGGCCTGGGGCTTTGTGCTGGAGGCGACGCCGGATGCCCGCGGGATGGCGCTCGCGAACGGCACGGCCCGCGTCACGATCACGGCCCACCGCGCCCGCGAGGTGTTCCTCGACCCGCCCCACGGGTCCGCCTTCCGCGGCGCAAGCATCGTCCCCCTCCTTCCCGACCTGCCCCTGCTCCTGTCGGGCGCGAAGCTCGCGGAGGGCAAGTACCTGGTGGAGCGCGACGGCGCCGCCCAGGTGCAGCCTGCGCTTGCTTCCCTCGCGCCGCGTAACGGCTCCATCGTTCCCGAGGGCGCGAAGAGCGTGCTCGTGCGGGTGGCGTGGACGGGCTCCGCCGTGGCGCCCTTCGCCGTCACCTACGAGGAGCCCAACTCCCCCTCGGCGGGGACCCTTACGGTCCTTGAGGAGGGGGCGGACTACCGCCTCTTCGGTCTCGAGGTGACGCCGGAGATGGTGGACAGCCCCTACGCCTTCCGTTCCGTTTGGCGTTTCCACCTGCATCTTGAGGGTCCGGCCGGACCCGTGCCGAAGCTTCCTGTCACGGTGACGGCGTGGGCGGCGGCGGTGCCCCCTGGGGATGCGGCAGCCCTCATCGGCAACATGTAACCGATAGGGTCACATGGGGTGGATATTTCTTGGGTTTAGAATAAATTTATGTTCCGGCGCCTGGATGATCACGGGCTGGGGCTGGCTGGTAATGAAACCCATGCAGGAAATGGTGGGCCGGATGATGGAGGCCGGACTCACCCAATACGAAGCGCAGGCTTACCTCGTCCTCAAGGACCTGGGTCCCTCCCGTGTGACGCAGATCGCTCGCGCAAGCGGCGTTCCCCGCAACAAGCTGTACGGTGCCCTCTCCGAACTGGAGCGGATGGGGCTTGCCGAGGCCGTGGTGCAGGAACCCCTTACCTACGCGACGCGTCCCATCAGTGAGTTCCTCCGCGAGCGGATCCAGACCCTGGAATCCCTCATGGTGGAGATTGGTGCCCGCGAGGCCGCGCAAGCGCCCCTCGCGGACAGCGCCGGTTCCCTGTCCTGACGCACGCGCGTCAGGGCGGGACGCCCTTTCTCGAGAGAAGGTCCACCATGTGAGCGAGACCTTCCACGAGGCGGGGGCCGGGGCGGGTGAAGAACGTGTCGTGGACCGCGTGGATGCGGCCCTCCTTCACGGCCTTCACGTCGGTCCAGCCCGGGCGCTCGCGCACGCGGCGCGGGTCCGTGCGGCTGCCGGCGCCGCACCAGCCGAGAACAATCACGTCGGGGTCCGCCTTCACCACCATGTCGGGGTTGATGACGGGCTCGGGGCCGCCGAGGTAGCCGAACACGTTGTGGCCGCCCGCCATCTCGATCATGTCGTGGATCCAGATGCCGGGGCCCACGGTCATGGTGGGGTTGCCGGGCCACTCCTCGTAGTACACCTTCACCTTCTCGGAGTCCTGCCCGTCGGGGTGCACCTTCGCGAGAATGCGGTTCGTCTCCGTGAGCATGCGGGAGGCAAGACCGTCCGCCGCCTCCTTGTTGCCCGTGAGCTCCCCGATGCGGGGAATGGAGCGGATGACGTCGAGGTACGTCTTCGGCTTGATGAACTCCACCTGGATGCCCGCGTCGCGGAGCGCGATGATGCGGTCGCGCTGGCGGTCGCTGAAGGTGGTGCCCGCGAGCACGAGGTCCGGCTTCAGGTCGATGACGGCCTGGGTGTTCACGTCCATGAAGCCGCCCACGTCCGCCTGCACGGACCGGGCCGCGAGCGGATAGTCGCAGTAGCGAGTAACGCCGACCACCCGGGGGCCTGCGCCGATGGCGAACAGGATCTCCGTGTTGCTGGGGGCGAGGGACACAATGCGTTCGGGCGGCCCGTTGCGCATGCAAAGGCACCTGTGTGAAGCCTGTTCAACCTTCCGTGATGATCCCTCGCACGGGCTATCGATCCTTATGTGGCCGCGGTCCCATGCAACCGCCATGACCCTCCCCCTGCTCGGCAAGCGCGCGCTCGTGACAGGCGCCGCCACCGGCATCGGGCGCGCCACCGCCCTCCGCCTCGCCCAGGCAGGCGCCGACCTCGTCCTCCACTACGCGCGCTCCGAGCAGGAAGCCAGGGAGGTGGCGAGCGCGATCCGCGCCCTCGGCCGCGAAGCCCCCCTCGAGCAGGCGGACCTCTCGGCGCCCGGCGAAGCCCTCGCGCTTGCGCGCCGCGTGGGCCCCGTGGACGTGCTCGTGAACAACGCGGGCACCATCGAGGGCCCCGTGGACACCGGCGAAACGCCCGACTGGCTGGCGCTTCACGACCAGCAGTGGGACCGCGTGATGAACGTGAACCTCCGCGCGCCCTACCTCCTTGCCGCCTCCCTCGCGCTGGGCATGCAAGCGCGCGGCGGCGGGACCATCGTGAACGTTGCAAGCGTCTCCGGCCTGTACGCGCTTACGGACGTGCCGCTCTACAGCCTCTCGAAGGCGGCGCTCCTCCACCTAACACGGCAGCAGGCCCTCGCGTGGGCACCGCTCGTGCGCGTGAACGCCGTCGCCCCCGGCTGGATCGCCACGGGCTTTGGCACCGGCCAGATCCTGGACGCGGGCTTCCAGCAGCAGGTGGCGCAAACCGTCCCGCTCGCGCGCATCGGGCGCCCGGAGGAGGTCGCGGAGGTCGTGTGCTTCCTCGCGGCCTCCGCGCCCTACACCACGGGGGCGGTCCTCACGGCGGACGGCGGCCTCGTGGCGGAGCTCCGGTGAAAAAGAGGAAGGAAGAAGAGGAAGGGAAGGTGGGGAACACCAGCTGCGAACCGGCAGGCGGAGGAGGGTGTTCCCCCCGGGGCTTTTTCGACTTGCGCCCCGGAACGTCGCCGTCTGCGTTATTGATGTTGCAAGTGTAACCTACATGTAAGGTCGCCCTTCACGTTTTTCAGTGAAGCTGCGGAAAACCGCGGCCTGGAAGCGATCCGCTTGCCGATCAACGAGCGCCGTATCGCGAAGCTGTCGAGCCTGGGGCTCTCCACCTACGAGGCGCGCGTGTACCTCGCGCTCCTCGACCTGGGGCAAGCCCCCGCCCGCCGCCTCGCCGAAGTCTCCGGGGTTCCCCAGACCCGCCTGTACGAAACGTGCCGCGCCCTCCACGAAAAGGGCCTTCTGGAGGAGACGCTCAAGAAGCCGAAGGAGTACCGCGCCGTCCCCATCAGCAAGTTCCTGGACAACGTGGCGCGGGATTACGAACGGCAGGTCCGCACCCTCCAGACGGAGCGAAGCCAGTGGGAGGACGAGTTCCGCGTCACGGGGGCGGTGCAGCCGCGCGCCACGGGCACCTTCCTCACCTATCACGGGTTGCGGCGGGTGCTTGAGCGCAGCCGCCTCATGTTCGAGGGCGCCCGGGAGTCCGTGCTCGTGCGCGCAAGCCCCTGCACCATGCAGCGCCTCCGCCCGCTCCTGCAAGAGATTCCCGACCTTTCCCGGGTGGACGTGAAGGTGGCGCACCACGTGACGGCCGAGACGGCAGCCTACACGGAGGCCGTGGCGGCCATGGCCCAGGTCCGACACGCGCAGGAGCCCAACCCCATCAGCTTCGTGACGGTGGACAGCCGGGAAGGCATGCTGTACCACTGGGACACGAGCGGCGAGGACGGGCACGAGCGCGACGTGGCCCTCTGGACGGACGACCCGGAGCTCGTGGCGGGCTTCGAGCAGAGCATCCACGACACGTGGAGCCAGAGCCTCCCCCTGGAGGAGCGGCTCCGCCAAATCCGGACGGGGGCGCCCGCCCGCTTCACGAAGATGATGCAGGGTCACTACTCGGGGAGACAGGTGGTGGACCTGCTCGTGCCGAAGGTGAAGCGCGGCGCAAGCCTCATCGTCTCCGAAGGGGGCCTCCGCCGCCTCTCCCAATCCCAGAGCTTCATGGACCTTCTCCAGCGCGCAAGGATCCGGATCCTCGCGCCCGTCACCACGAAGAACCTGAACGAGGCGCGCATCATGGCCCAAGCGAGCGAGCTGCGGCATCTGCCCTTCTGGTTCGGGCAGAACCACGTGCTCGTGGATGACGAGCTCGCCTTCGTTACGACGTACATCCAAGAGGGGAAAACCCTCGAAACCACGGACCTCCTCAACTCGGTGCAGAGCAACGAGCCGGGCATCGTGGAGGCGGAGCGCAAGCTCTTCGAGGGCCTGTGGAGCATCGGGTCGCCCCTGGAGCGGCGCGCGGCCGAGCTCACGAAAGGCGCCGAGTACCTCCGCACCACGCGCGAACCGCAGCAGGTGATCGCGTGGGTGCACGAGGGCTTGCGGGAGCCCCACCGGGAGGCGGCTTTCATGACGACGGCGGCGGGGCTTGCGCGCATCCTGAATGCCGAGTTCGAGTCGGCCCTCGATGCGGAGATGAGGGTGCGCCTCATCGCGCCCATCACGCCCGACAATCTGCCCCATGCGGAGCGCCTCGCGGCGCGCATGGAGGTGCGACACCACCCCGACATCCACCAGGCGCAGGTGATTCTGGATCAGGACCGCGTGGTGACCACCTACTTCGCGAAGGACGCGGACACCCCGGAGGAGGCGGAGATTTTCTCCGTGAACACCAACTCGGGCCACGCCGCGGAGATGGCGCTCACCCTGTTCGATGCCCTGTGGGAGAAGGCCCTCCCCCTGGAGGAGCGGGTGGCGGAGCTGCGGCACGGCCACGCCGCCGCCCCCCTCCGCTGAGGGGAGTCAGCTTTATCCGGGGATGCGGGGATGCGCGCCCCATGCCCTCCTGCGCGCGCTGTGGCACGCCCCTCATGGTGGAGGAACGGGCCTGCCCCACCTGCGGCGAGCCCGTTGCTCCGACCCCGGACGCCGTCTCCGTGGGGGACCTCTTCCGGGAGGCCTGGGCGGTCGTCACGAAAGGCTACGGGCGCTTCCTGATGGTGCAGGGCCCCGTCCTCGTGGTCCTGTCGGGGCTGTGGCTCCTCCTCAACCTGCAGGTGCTCACGCCGCTCCTTGCCGAGGTGGTGCCCCTCGCGGAGGCGCTTCAGGCGGACCCCGAGGGCTCGAATCCCGAGCCGTTCCTGCGCGCAACGGCAAAGCTCCTTGGTGTCGTGTTCCTCGCCACCTTCCTGCTTGGGGCGCTCCTCGCGCTTGCCGTGGGCCTCGGCATGCGCACGGCCCATGCGCTGCGCGAGCAGGGTCAGGCGGCGCCCGCCCTTGGGCCCGCCGGGAGCCTCGGCACCGTCGTCGCGGTGTACTTCCTCGTGAGCTTCGCGCTTCTCGGGATCGTTCTCGCGGGCCTCGCGCTCTCCTGGCTCATCCTGCCCCTCCTCCTTGCCGTGGGCGTCGTCATCTACTTCGCCCTCAAGTGGGCCCTTGCCTACCCCGTGGGCCTCTTCGAGCCCACGGGCGCCTTCGGCGCGCTTGCCCGCAGCGGGGAGCTCACGCGCGGCTACAAGGGGAAGATCTTCCTCGGCTTCCTCCTTGCCGGCCTCTTCCACATGGGTGTAACCCTCGTGGCCACCTTCCTTGCAACCCTCGCGGGCTCCTCCTATCTTCCCGAGGAGCCGGGGACGGTGCCCACGGCCGCCGAGCAAGTGGTCTCCGCCGTCGGCAGCCTCGTGGGCAGCCTCGTGGCCATGCCCCTGTACAGCGCGCTGCTGGTGGTGTTCTACCGCCGCCTCGCGCCCGCCGCCAGCGCCCCCGTGGCCACGCCCGCACCCTTTGCGGGCGCGCCGCCACGCCCGCCCCCCTTCTGACCTAGACCTTCACAGCGAGGCGGTAGAGGGCCGTTGGCGTCACCACGTGGATCGTGCCGTCGGGGGCGGTCTCCACGTCCGTGATGCCCTCCGGGAGCTCCGCGAGGCTGGTCTCGGCCACGATGCGGGGGCTGTCCTCCACCTGGAGGCGGCGCAGGTTCTTGGTCACGTAGTCGCCCACGATGAGGTCCCCTTCGAGGGCGCCGTAGGCGGGGCCGGCCACCTGGATGCCGGTGACGGCGATGGGGGCGCGCCACACCCACGCTGCGTCGCGGAAGCGGCTGTCCCGCGGAGCACCCGTCACTTCGGGCCACCCGTAGTTGGCACCTGCCTCGAGGAGGTTCACCTCGTCGTTCACGTTGGGCCCGTTCTCCGTGATCCAGGCGCGGCCCTGCGCGTCGAAGGCGAGGCCGTACACGTTGCGGTGGCCCATGGTGTAGGCAGGATTGCCGCTGCCAAAGGGGCCGCCGGGCGCCGGGTCGCCCTCGGGCGTGAGGCGCAGAATCTTTCCCATCACGGAGTCGCGGTCCTGCGCGGGGCCGCGCTCGTGCGCTTCCCCTGTCGTGATCCAGAGCATGCCGTCCGGCCCGAACGCGAGAACGCCGCCGTCGTGGTACTTGCTGCCGGGGATCCGGTCGAGGAGCACCTCGGGCGTGCCGCCCCGGCCCTCCGCCTCGCGGAGGCGCACCACGCGGTTCCAGGAGCGCCCGTCCGCATCATAGCTGTAGTAGAGGTAGACCCAGGGCTCCATCCCAAAGCGGGGGTGGAGCGTGAGGCCCAAGAGCCCCTGCTCGTGGTAGCCGCCCGGGTTTGTGACGTCCACGTGGGCCCACGGCTCAGGGTCCAGGGTGCCGTTGCGGAGGACGCGGACGTCCCCCGAGAGACGCTCGGCCAGGAAGATGCGGCCGTCGGGCGCGAAGGCCACCTGGGAGAGCGCGTTGAACCCCTCCGCCACCTTCACCACCTCGTACCCCTCCTCGCGGTCCGGCGTGGAGGGTCCACCGAGGCAGCCCGGGAGGAGCAGGGCAACAAGGGCGAGCGCGAGCAGGGGGCGAGCCATGCGCCCCCGATCGCGCTCGGGGGGTTAGAAGATAACCCCTTCTCAGGCCTCCGCGGTCGCCGTCACCAACCCCTTCTCGGGGGCGAGGAGGCCGGCCTCCCGCAGCTTCTTCACGGAGCGGTGGACACTGGGGGCGCTCATGCCGAGGCGGGCAGCCGCCTCGCGCAGCGAAAGATGGGGCTCGGCCTGCAGCAGCTCGTAGACGCGGCGGTTGCTCCCGGCACGGAGGACGGCCTCGCGGCGGGCAAGGTCGGGCGGGAGGTCCCCGGCGACGAAGTAGCGCACGTGCCGGTCCGTGTCCGCCGTCACGAGGAACTGCGCTTCCACGAGCTTGTCCAGGTGGTGGTGCGTCGGGCTCGGCCCGAGGCCCATGTAGTCCACGAGCTCGCCCCGGGTGATGCCCGCATTGGCGCGCACGCACTCGTACAGCCTGGCCCGCACGGGGTTGTCGAGGAGGCGGTCGCGCCGCAGCCGGGTGTAGAAGGGCAGCGCGAACACCTTGAGCGCGATGAGGAGGGCGGCGAGGGCGGCGGTGGCGGCCACCGTCACCTGTAGGCCCGTTCCCGGCGGCAGCGCGAAGCTGCTCGTGGACGCTTCCAGGGGCGCGGTCCAGCTCTCGCCGCCCTTGCCATCCACGAGGCCGGGGGCGAGGGCCGAGCGCATCTGGAAGTCGCCGCGCTCAAGGGACATGAGGCCGCCGGCCTCCCAGTCAACCCAGGCCGAGCGGGGCAGACCGTTCTTTTCGAGGCTGTCGCTGGTCACGATTTGGAGCCTCGCGATGGCGGTGAAGCGGCCATCGGGGGCTTCGCCACGGATGAGGTCGGCCCTGCTCACGAGAAGGCTGGAGTCTCCCAGCTCCTTCTCCAGGATGGGGGCGAAGGTGGAGCTCGCCACGGTGCGCTCCGGGTAGGTCACGGGCTCCTCTTCACGGGGCTCGAGCTCGCCGAGGATCGTGTCGGGGCCCGCCACGAGGGGTCCGTAGTCCCGGTTGATCACGTGGCGCACCGGGAACCCGAGGGAGCCCGCGGGGCTCTCCACGCCCGTGTAGCGGGCGCTCTCCGCGAAATAGAAGCGGGTGCCGCTCTGGACGAAGATCACCCACCGTCCATCCACCTCGCCCCGGTCGAGGACCACGTTGCCCATGTCGCTCTGCCCCGTGTCGTAGCGGGCGTTCACGAGGAAGGCGTTGGGGTTCTCGGCCATGAACTGAGCATACCCGACCGAGGGGTCCCCCTCAAGCGCTTCCAGGGCCTCGGCGAGGGAGTAGTCGAAGCGGAAGGCCTGGAGGTCCATCCGGTCGCGCTCGAACCGGGTGGTCTCAAGGGCGGGGTTCCTGGCGGGAAGGCGGTTCCCCACGTTTGCCTCAAGGAGGGGCCCGTCGCCCGGGAGCCAGCCGGTAAGCTCCTCCCGGGAGTGGAAGGGAACTGGGGGAAGCTCCCGCTGTTTCACCTGCTGGTCCTCATACCAGAGCTCCATTTCATAGTGCTGCCCCGTCACCTCGGTGAGGACGGGGCCGGGAAGGCCGTCGGCGAGGACGATGGTGAGGTTGCCCACGATGCGGTCCTCCGGGCCTCCGGCCGCGTAGGGGTACTCGAAGCGGAGCGCGGGGCGGCCATGGAAGGTGGTGGCCACGGCGGGCAGGGAGGGGGCGCCGCCGGTTTGCCAGGTGTGGTTGTAGCCGTCCCTCAGAAGCTCCGCGGAGGTGGGGGTCGCGCCCTCGGTCCAGGTCGCGGCGCGCAGGCCGGAGCGCAGGGGGCAGGGGATGTCGCTGAAGGACGTGTCGAAGGCGAAGGCCCATTCCATGTTGTAGCCGAGGAGCGGGACGCCGAAGAGGCTGAAATTGAAGCCGTCCCGGAAGTGGAAGACGGGGGCCTCCTCGCTCTCGGTGCGCACCGTGTCGGGGCCGCCGCGGAGGGCGTGGCAGCGCGCAAGGGTCCGCCCCTCCGGGCCGAGGAAATCCAGCAGGTACGCGTCCGTGCCGCGGTCGATGCCGAAGCGGTCGGAGGCGCGGCTCGGGCCCTCCACGGTGACGAGCAGCGTCCCGTTGCGCTCCTCCTCGCCGAGCCTCCACACGGCATCGAAGCGGAAGCGGTCCCCGACCCGGGTCTCCCCCGTGGTGAGCGTCACAGGGTCCTCCCTGAAGGGCGAGACGGCGAAGCTGAGGGCGGAGACCGCGCTCACGCTGAGGAGCAGCACGATGGCGAGCAGGGCGTAGAGGCGTCGCATGGGGTTCACAACCTCACGACGCTTCGGGGGGTATTCTTCTTCATGGGATGGCGGGCTAGCGCCCCCGAGTGCTCTTTTGGGCACTTAACCCGTTCCGTGGGCCAGGTGTGGGGTGATAG
>DATMKA010000093.1:0-12100 GCA_035553595.1 Thermoplasmatota archaeon
GACCCCCTCCGCCCAAACCATCCGGGTTGCCCTTGAGGACCGCAACAAGGGGGAACACGTCGTCACCGGAAGCGGCCAAAGCCCCCTTATCATCGAGTTCCCAAAGGGGAAACTCGTTCCAGGGGAGGAATATTCGGTCCGCCCAAGCCCTGAGCCCCCGGGAGTGTGGAAGGACCAACGTATCACCTTTAGACTAGAACTCGTCTGAAGCTGGTGTGGAAGGACCCCCAGGAGGTCGCGCGGTCCAAGGGCGAAAGCGACGGGGGCACCGGGTCCGCCCCCCGTATGAACAGCGTGTCGGGCATCCTTTGAGGAATTCGCGCGACGAAGCACCAAAGCCACCGGCAGCGGAACGGTTTTGTGGCGGCGCCGCCTCGGGGAGGCCATGCCCGATCCCCTGAAGGAGATCACGCCGGAGAAGATCGCGAAGTACCTGGACACGACGCGGCGGGCCATGGAGAAGGCGCGGATCATCGCGCCCGACCCGTCCTTCATCCACGAGATGGCGACGAACTTCATGGAGATGGCCACCGCGTACTACGGCGACGCGAAGGACTTCCACGCGAAGGGCGACTACGTCAACGCCTTCGCCTGCGTGAACTACGCCCACGGGTGGCTTGACGCGGGCGCGCGCCTCGGCTTCTTCGACGTGTCCAAGGACGACGTGCTGTTCACGCTCTACAAGTGAAAAGGAGGGGCCGCGGGTCCGTGGGGGCCCGCGGCCGAAGGCGCTTATTCTTCCTCGGCCTCGAGGGTGAGGACGAGGTTGGGGTCCATGGCGAGGGCGTACAGGAGGCCCGACGTGAGGTTCAGGGCCGTCTGGAAGCCCGCCTGCAGCAGTTCCTCGCCGCCCGCCGCGAGGGTCATGGACTCCACGGTGTCGAGCTGGTGCCAGAAGGGGTACTCGCCGGCAGGCATCTTGGTGTTGCCCACGTAGACGTCCTCCTCGAAGTTGCTGATGAAGAACCCGCAGGGGACGTCCGCGTTCATGAAGGGCCCGTAGTCGCTGCGGCCGGCGCTGATGCCCTGGTACTTGATCTTGTCCTCGGGCATCCCGATCTGGGTCACGAGCTGGCGCACGATGGCCTGGATCTCGGGGCTGTTGTCGTCGAAGTTGATGGGGGCGGGGCCGGGCCAGTTGAGGCCGATCATGTCGAGGTCGATCATCGCGAAGAGGTTGATCTCCTCACCGATGTCGGCCTGGAGGGCGCCGTCCTTCACGCTCTCCACGAAGCGGCTGCTCCCCTTGAGGCCCTGCTCCTCCCCGTCGAAGAGGACGAAGGCGATGGTGCGGTGGGTCTGCATCTTGCTGAAGACCCGCGCGATCTCAAGCGTCATGGAGGTGCCGGACCCGTCGTCGTAGGCCCCCTCGTGGGCGCCCTCGGTGACGTCGTAGTGGCCGCCGATGACGGTCCAGTTGGCGCGGTCGGTGCCCCAGTGGATGCCGATGATGTTCACGAGGCGACCGCCCGTGAGGAGGCCGGTGGGCGTGCTGGTGGGGGAGACGGAGGCGGTGAGCTCCTGACGGAACACCTGCAAGCCCATGCCCTCAAGCTCCTTCGCGAGGAAGTCACGGGCGCCGTTGTGGGCGGCGGAGTCGCTGTGGCGGCGGGGGAAGCTCTTGCTGAACTCGCGGAGGAGATCCAGGGTGGCGGCGGCATCCACTTCGGGGATGGTGAGGTTCCCGGTGAGAAGGTGCTCGGGGTTCACGTCCGGGGCGGGCGTGGGCGCGGTCTCCGGGTTGATGCATCCCGCCAGGGCAGCGAGCGGGATGAGAATAGCGAGGGCGAGGGAGATCGGGCGCATGGGCTCACCTGATGCCGCTCGGAGCCCCAAGGTGGCTATATAGGATTTGTGGCGACGGGTTTGTCGGGCAAGGACGCGTCCGGGAACCGGTTTGTGGGCCAGAAGCGAGAAGCGGGGGGCCTGCCAAGGAGGGTGTGCATGAACCGAAAGCATGCGCTCATCCTTGTGGGCCTGGTCGGGGTCGTTGTGGCCCTTGCCGGCTGCATGGGTGGTAACGACAACAACCAGCAGGACGTGGGCGGCGGCAACGGTGCCGACGACCAGGGTGACAACGGCGGCCTTGGCATGGGCGACGACCAGGGCGGCATGAACAACGACACCGACGCCGGCGCGGGCGCGAACGCCTCCGGCGACACGAACCTGACCGCTTCCACCTAAGCGGGCCCCGGGGGAACGCCCCCTGGGTTTCTCCTCTTTTTCACACTCCTCCGCCCCACGCGGGAACGTATATAAAGCAAGGCGCCGAATGCCGGCCGTTCTATGCGTGTCGCGGTTGTCGAGCGGGACCGCTGCCAGCCCCGCAAGTGCCAGTACGAGTGCATCAACTTCTGCCCCGTGGTCCGGCAGGGGGTCACCGACTGCATCAAGCCGGGCGACGGCGGCAAGGCCGTCATCAGTGAGCCCCTCTGCATCGGGTGCGGTATCTGCGTCAACAAGTGCCCCTTCGACGCCATCCACATCATCAACCTCCCCGAGCAGCTCGAAAACGACATCATGCACCGGTACGGCGAGAACGGCTTCGCCCTCTTCCGCCTCCCCGTCCCCAAGGCGGGACAGGTCACGGGCATCCTCGGCCCCAACGGTATCGGCAAGTCCACCGCCATCAAGATTCTCGCGGGCCAGATGGTGCCGAACCTCGGCAACTGGCAGCAGGAGGGCACCTGGCAGGCGGTGGCGGACAAATACGCGGGCACCGAGCTCGGGGACTACCTCGCGAAGGTGAAGGCGGGACAGATCAAGGCCGCCTTCAAGCCCCAGTACGTGGACCGCATCCCCAAGATGGTGTCGGGGGTCGTTCGCGACCTCCTGAAGAAGAGCGACGACCTCGGCCGCCTCGACAAGGTGGCGGCGGACCTCGAGATCACGCCCATTCTCGACCGCGAAATCTCCAAGCTTTCCGGTGGTGAGCTGCAACGCACGGCCCTTGCGGCGGTGCTGCTCAAGAACGCGGACGTGTACTTCATCGACGAGCCGTCCTCCTACCTCGACATTGACCAGCGCCTGAAGGTGGCGCGCCTCATCCGGACCCTTGCGGAGAAGGAGGGGAAGGCCGTCGTGGTCATCGAGCACGACCTCGCCGTCCTCGACTTCCTCACGGACAACGTGCACATCACCTACGGCAAGGAGGGCGCTTACGGTGTCGTAGCGCTTCCGCGCCCCGTGCGCACGGCCATCAACACCTATGTTCAGGGCTACATGAAGGAAGAGAACGTGCGCTTCCGCGACACGAAGATCGAGTTCGAGCTCCACCCGCCCCGCCACGAGTGGATGGGCGCGCTCGCCGCGGAGTTCGAGGGCCTCAAGAAGGTGCAGGGCGAGTTCACGCTCGAGACCCTTCCCGGCCAGATCCACTACGGTGAAGTGGTGGGCATCGTGGGCCCCAACGGTACCGGCAAAACCACCTTCGTGAAGATGCTCGCGGGCGTCGAGAAGCCCACGGAGGGCGCCGTGAAGAGCACGGTCACGGTGGCCTACAAGCCGCAGTACCTGAAGAGCGAGTATGATGGCTCCGTGCAGGAGCTGTTCTTCGTCGAGGTGGGCGCCAAGTGGGACTCCACCTGGTTCCAGACGGAAATTGCCCGCCCCCTCGAACTCGAGCGCCTCCTCAACAAGACCGTGAACACCCTCTCGGGTGGTGAGCTGCAGCGTGTGGCCATCGCGCTCTGTCTCGCGAAGGAGGCGGACCTCTACCTCCTCGACGAGCCTTCCGCTTACCTCGACGTCGACCAGCGCATGGTCGCCGCAAAGGTGATCCGCCGCGCCATGGAGAAGGGCGGCCGGAGCGCGCTCGTGGTCGACCACGACGTGTACTTCATGGACGTCATCGCCGACTCCATCATGGTGTTCGGCGGCAAGTCCGGCATCCGCGGCAAGGGCGAGGGACCCTTCGACATGCGCGAGGGCATGAACCGGTTCCTCAAGCACGCGAACATCACGTTCCGCCGCGACAAGGAAACCCTGCGCCCCCGCGTGAACAAGGAAGACTCGCGCCTCGACCGGGAGCAGAAGAGCCTGGGCGAGTACTACTACATGGTTGCGTCTGATTGACCAACCCACGAGCGCGCCATCCTGTGACGGCGGGGCCCAAACGCCCGCGTCACAGGGTTGAGGCCTGGGTCCCAGGTAGGCGGCGCGTGCCCTCGCGTACCCGGAAGATTCGGTCCGTAGGACCCATGGCTGATGATCGACCTTTCTGAAGGTTGGAGGGAAAAGACCGCCCGTGCCCGCGGAGGGATGCAGTCTCCGCGGGCAGGGATTGGGTTTTGGGATGCGGGTGGGCGGGTCTACGAGAGTAGGAACCGCTGCTCGCTCGCGCCAAGTCACCCCCATGAGCCGGGGCGTCCGAGGCTGGTCGAGGACGCGCCGGTGCGCGAGCGAGGCAGGCTCCGATACCTCAAAGGCCCCATGTGGATGATAACCCGCATTCTTCTACCACCGGGGGTAGGTGGGTGGATCCGGGCGGTTGCAGGGGCCCGTTGCGACGGCAAGTCCCGAAACACCAGAGTCACCATCGCCGTCACGGGACGATGTTTTTCGCAACCCCACGAGACAAAACCGGCCCCCGGCCCCCTATCATGGCTATGTGGATTTCGGTCGGGCGCCGGATCCCTTGGGCCCCTCAGCACCCGCATCCACCCCCGAGGCCGAGATGCCGTCAGGATTCCGGAATCAAGGGCACCGTTCCGACGGACCCCTTGGCGCCTAGCACAATCTTCATTAGCCGCGAACAACGAACCTTTCCTTGCAGGTTTTTCTGGAAGGTGTCTCAGACATGGCCAAAACCCGCCGCAGCAATGAACCGCTCAAGCGGTCCCACTGGAAGTCTGCCCGCACCGAGCGCCGAGGGCGCTTCGCGCACGGCAACTTCGAGGTGATGGACGAGGACATGGCTTTCCGGAAGGCCGGTGCCTTCACCCCCAAGCGGGGCGGCCGCACCCTCATCTGGAACGAGGGCAACCACCTGAACGTCGGCTTCCTCACCGTGGACAAGAGCCGCCTCAAGTGGAAGGCCAAGACCGGCAAGATGAGCCCTCAGCGGCTCGACGTGCTGAAGCGGACCCTTCACCTCCGCTTCTGATCCATAACCCTCCGCCTCCGCCGCCCTCGCGCGGCGGAGCGCTCCGTTCCCCCTCACGTGAAGAGCGCGTAGGGGTTCTTTTTCAATCCCAACCCGACCCCCACCATGCCCGCCGCGAGGGCCGCGAGGGCGATGTCGCGCCCGATGGTGAGCGTCACCGTGAGCTCCGCTTCCGTCACGAGCAGGATGACGAAGGCGAGGGCGCCGCCGGCGGCGACGGGCCCCAGAACGCCCCGGAGCGCCGGTGGCGAGACGGAGGCAGCGAGCAGCACCGCGCCCGTCGCGAGGGCGGCCACTGCCGTGTGCCAGGGGCGGATCCAGCTGCCAAGGTCCCCCTCCGGGCCCACGAGGTAGGGGGCAAGGGTGACGGTGAGGACGTAGAACAGGACGCGGAGCGCTGCTCCGGCCGTGAGGAGGAAGAGGCCCGCAAGGATGGGGCGGGGGACGCGCTCCACTTCGCTCGCGACGCGCAGGAACAGGAGCGCCCCACCGAGGGCGATGAGGACACACCCCAAGAACTCGAGGATGTCGGGGTGCGCGATCAGGATCTCGTCGCCCGTGTCGAAGGTGCGGGACCAGGTGAAGGCGAGTCCCGTGAGGGAGAGGAGTCCATCGAGGGCGATCACGAGGAAACCGGCGGCGGCGAGGTAGGCACCGGTCTTGGGCGAGGGCGTCAACGGGCTCACGGGGTCCTTGCGGCAGGCTTACCCCGGGTGACGGCCTCCACCGCCTCGGGGAAGGCCGCGACGAACCGGTCGCAGTGTTCGGGCGGAACGCTGAAGCTCACCCGAACGAAACGAGCGCCAAACCGCTTCGACAGGTACGGGCCGTTGCGGATAAAAACGTGGTGGCGCGTGAGCAGCTCGTTCTCGAGGGCGACGGGGTCGATGCCGCGCCCGGACACGTCGATGCAGAGCGTGTTCGTGCCCGACGGGTGGACGGGAATGAAGAGGCCCTCGATCTTGTCCACGCAGGCCTTGATGCGCCGCTCATTCTCGCGGCACGTTTCAAGGAGCCTGGGGAACCAGTCGCGCTTCGTCTGGAGCGCGGCGAGCGCGGCGCGCTGCCCGAGCACGTTCGTGCCGAGGACGTTGGGGAAGTGGATGCGGCAGCGCTCCATGATGGGTTTCCCGGCGACGAGGGCGCCCACGCGGAGGCCTGCGAGGCCCAGGTTCTTGCTGAAGCTCACGGCGTAGACGGTGTGCTCCGGCGCCCACTCCCCGGCAAGGCTCGGGGAATACGCGAAATCGCGGTACGTGATGTCGTGCAGGAGCATCAGGTCGTGATCCTTCGCGACTTCCGCGATGGCGCGAACTTCCTCGCGCTTGTACTCGCTTCCCAGGGGATTGAGGGGGTCGATGAGGAGGATCATCGCCGTCTTGTCGGTGATGGCTTCCTGGATCTGCTCCGCCGTGAGCTTCCAGGGCGGGTGGTAGATGGGGAGCTCCACCATGCGCGCGCCTACGAGGCGGACCTGGTGGTGGATGGGGAGGAAGCTGGGGTCGCTCGCGATGACCTCGTCGCCGGGGCGGAGGATGGCGCGGTTCACGATGTCCACGGCCTCGAGGGCGCCGTGGGTGATGTGGACATCATGGCCCTCGGGGGTGAGGCCGAGGTCGGCGAGCGTGGCTTCGGGGAGGCCGAAGATGCCCTTGTTGTAGGGGTAGTACGTGTGCTCGCCGAAGGCGAGGGCCTCGTCGATGGCGGCCTTCACGGCGGGCGTGGTGGGGAGCTGGTTGGTGTTCTGGCTCATCCACGCGATCTTGTCCCGGTTTTCGTGCGCGAAACGGAACGGGTCCAGGGCGACGTCCCCCGGCCCCGGATCGGCGCCATGGGGGATAGGGTTATCCCCTGTGGGTAGCCCCCGTTCAACAAGGGGGATATCACCCCGGGGGGACGGGTGGCTCACGGAAGGCGGGCCTCGCTCCGCGACACACCCCATCCCCTACCCCATCTCTCCGAGTCCCCGGCATGGCGCACCGTTCCCCAAAGCTCCTGCCTCAGACTCACCGCGGGGCCCGCCTCCGACCTTTTCCCTGGCTTCTGGAACCCCCTGTCTCTGCGGGAACCCCTTTATGTCAGGTCTAGAACACTTGTTGACCAAGAGGGCGACTGACTTACGAAAGAGAACCGCGACGACGCGACGACGCGACGACCGCACGACGGCGCCTTCGAAGGCTCGACGCCTCCGTGGCCCAAGGCATCTCAAGGCGTGACCGTTCTCAGGAGGGTGGCCACCGCCGGCTCCACCACCACCAGGTCATCGCAGCGATCCTCGACCCCGGGGCTCACGCACCCGAACTTGACCCGTTGGAACATGTGGTAGGCCACCACGGGCGTGCCCTCGGGGGTGAGCGCGATGCTGGTATCCAACGAAAACTGATTCTCGTAGTCCAAGGCGTCCCGCTTCCACGCGCCCGAGTCGGTGCGCACCGCGTAGAAGGGTTGGCCGTAGCCGAGGCCGCCTAGGAGGTCGTTGTTGTAGACGGTGCTGAAGCTCACGTGGGGACGGTCCTGGGCGTCAAGGGCTGGCCATCACGTGCAGGGGTTTTCGAAGGGTGCGGTCAGGCGCTTGTAGACCACCCGATCGCTGTACAGGCCATCGTAATGGTCGAAGAATAGCCGCCACGCGCCCGGCGTTGCTCGCTTGGCCGATGCCGTATCGAAGTAGCCGGCCCAAGCAGCATTACCGTCAACTCGGGTGGAGTTCCCGTCCGGTCCCTCCAGGTGGACTGACGGCGCCTGGAGCGACCCTTCGGAGGACGTAGCGGACAGGAAGAAGATACTCGTGTTGTGCGGCCCACCCGGGAGGGTGTCCATGGCCCTCAGGTTCTCCGCGTACACGTACCCGCCTGCGCCAACATGGACGCCGCCGGAGGCGTTCATGTCGGAGAGTCGGAGGAAACGCGCCTCGGTGCCTTGGATCAGGGTCACCTCCGAGGCGTTCGGCCCGTCCCAGACTGCATAGGCCCTCAGACGGACGCCGAGGGTGCTTGCTAGGGCGACCGAAAGGTTGAACGGCCCTGTCCGCTCCTCAACCAGGTTGACGACGAAAGGAAAGCCCAGGCGGCTGTTGACGGGGCCCGCCACCGCGCCAGCCCCCAGGGCCAGCGCTGTTGCGGAGACCGCCACCGGGGAGGATTCACTTAGATCATCCGTCCAGGAGAGGCAGTCGGTTTCCCCTTCCAGGGCGGCCGCCAGGATCTTCCCATCTCCCCGGCCATAGTCTCTGGGATGGATGCTCGTCGCCCGGATTTCGAGGCGGTTGAATCCCCCCGAGGCGAGCTTCGCCGCCAAGGCCAAGCCCTCGCCCTCTCCAAGGTCGACGGCGATCCCGTGCGTGTGGCGCTCGTAGGCAAGGGCGAAGGAGTATTCGGTAGGGGGCTGGTTCGACGCGGCCAGTGAAACCTCGAGGGTCCACCGCCCGCCAGGCGCCCCAACCGCTCGTAAGGAGGTTGAGTCCGTAACCTCCACGTAAGAGCGCTCGTGACCGTGCGAGTCTACGAGGCTCACGTAAATTGGACGGTCGGTCTCGACCTCCAGCTGGAGGATGGAGGCAACCGGGGGTTCCAGAGCAAATCGGGCCACCGGCCGCACTCCGGGAAGAAGTTCCCCGTGGTACTGGCCTTCCTCGAGCGGAGAGTCCTCGGATTCTTCCCGGAGGATCAAGCCAAACGTGGGGTGAAGGCTGTATGTAGTAGCACCAACGCTGCAAACCGCCGCGACGGCGGGGAGGCCCAGCAGGAGGAGGGCGGCGAGGGCGAAAGCCACGCGCCGCCCTCCTCCCAGAAGTGTCCGCCTCACGTGCCGTAGCCTCCCTGAAGTGGAGGGCAGTCCCTTGGGAGGGGCATAAGGTTTGCCGTGCGCCAGTCCTCCCCGTGGTGTCTGTGGGATCCTATGCTCCATGGCCGCCTAGTAAAAAAGGAGAGATGAACCCGACTCAGTCTTCGTGCGCCAAGCGTTCCCTAAAACGAGACCGTGGGAAATCTTATCCCACCCAACCTCGTCGACCGTGTGTGAGATCCTTCGGTCTGGTCGCCTTGCTCATCGTTCCCCTGTTGAATCCAGGCGCCGGAGCGCTCAACCTCGAAGGCGGTGACGCCGGTAGCGGCCGCGATGCTTCCAATAGCAGGGCGGGAGCGATGCTAATCGAACCCGGCGTGTACAATGGGAATCTTACCCCCGGGGTCGACATCGCCGACAATTACGAGTTCGATGCCACTACGCCGACCGCCATCCGGTTCCGTTTCGAAGGGCAAGGAAGCATCTACGCGGCCTTCGACCGCCCCCTTACTCCCGAGCGTTCAGCAGACCTCCACGGCACGGTCTACGAGCTATTCCTTGAGCCTGGCCGCGACCACCTCCTGCCGATACCCGAGGCTGGCCGGTGGGCTCTCCGAATCAGCCTGGGGCTGGATGAGGCGATCCCCAGAGGATACTCTTTCGAATTTTCGCTCCACCCCGAGCACCTGGTGCTCCTTGACATGGGGGTCACCGGTTGGAAAACCCTGGAGTTCAGGATCGACCACCCTGGAACGACCCACGTGAGGTGCGAGGTCCGGTTTGACTTGGAACGGGGGACAGGAGCGGCCGTATTCGGCATGGAGTATGCGGGCGAAGGCGTGAGCGGATTAAGCGTTAGTCCTTGGCTCTTCAGCGGTTTCGGGCGGACAGTCTTCATCAGGGACGTAGCAGGACCCACCGAGGCTCCCGATATCGACACCTTCTCTCTCGGCAACGCGTTCGTCGGCTCGTCGATCACCCTTGCAGGAGGCCCTTGGATTCTCAGAAAGGCTGTCGTGACGGACCCTGCGGCAACCTCCTCGATGGAATGTGCGGCAGTCAGCGAGTACCCGGTCACGGTTGGGTCCGCGAACGGTGAAGGTGCATTGGTTTGGAAAGGCGAGGAGGGAGGCGTCCTCTTCTCCCCTGCTGCAGGGTTCCACGAGGCCTCCCACCGGCAGGAGACCCTGAGAGACTTCCTGGGCTTCTTCACAGTAGGCGAGGCGGTAGGCTCGGCGCGTGCTCCGGACGGACGGGAATGGGCACTCTCTCCGGCGAACCCCGGCCTCGCCTTCATGAACCCGCTCGACGGGGAGTGGAGCTTCATGGTAGGGGAGCGGACCACCCTCGGGAGCGATCCTGAATACCCCCTCCTGATTGGGGCGAATATCCCGCGGTTAGGAGTGGTTCCTGACTCAATCTGGTCTTACCCAGTTCCGCGCTAGTGGAATCGACCCTACAGCGCGTCGTGCGGCCGTCGCGCCGTCGCGCCGTCGCGCCGTCGCGGTTCTATCGGGGAGGGCCGCCCGCCCTCACTCCAGCAGGAACACATCCAGGCCGCGCCCGGAATCGCCCGTGTACACCGCCCCGTTGTAGTAGTACGCTGCCCACGCCACAGTCCCCTCAGGAACCTGCTGGTCCACGAGCTTCGGCGCGCCGGGGTCGCTGAAGTCGATGAGCATGGTGCCGCTCGTGTAGAAGGCGCTCACGAGGAGGTCCTTGCCTTCGACGACGTTGAAGTTGTGGGCCGTGCAGGGGGTCTTGCCAGGGTTCGCGGGCGGGGGGAAGTACCCGAGCATTTCCGTGAACCGGTAGCCGTCGATGCCGTAGAACCAGACGGCTCCCGTGGGCGCTGGGCCGTTGCAGCCGGGGCCGAGGGCGCCCGCGAACTCGTCGCCGATCACGAGGAGCGTCCCGTTGTGGGTGCTGACGGCGCTGTGGTGGATGTTGATGAGGGGGTTCACGAGGTAGTCGGTGATCTTGGGCGCGAGGGGGTCCGTCGTGTCCCAAATCATGGTCTCGGTGATGCCGGCGCAGACGGCGCGGTGGTACTGGGGCTCGGTGAGGATGTCGTGGCAGCCGGGAGAGGTGCTGCCCACGAGCGGGAACATGAGTTCGCCGGCGACCTTGGGCTCCTCAGGCGTGGTGATGTCGACAATCTCTGCGCGGTGGTGGTCGAAGGGATTGTTGAGGTTGTAGGCGCTGTTGTACACGATGCCCGTGTCGCCGTAGGGGCTGTTCGTGTGGCTCCCGAACCGCAGGGGCACCTGGGGGAGCACCACGGGGGCGGCGGGGTCGGTGACGTCCACGAGGCGGATGCCGCCCGCGGGCGCTGCGCCAGGGCAGCCGTCATCGGCCTGCCAGGAGACGGTGAGGATGCGGCGGCCCGTGGGAAGGTCCACGACGCCGATGTCCTTGCCCTTGCACTCCACCATGCTCACCTGGACGGGCGCGGTGTGGTTCGTGATGTCCACGACGTACGTGCCGGAGCCCGCGGACACGTAGGCGTAGTGGTCGCGGAACACGAGATCGTTCGCGCCGCCGATCTCGAGGCTGCCCGTGAGGGCGAGCTTCGTGATGAGCTCGGGAAGCTCGGGCACCTCGGGGGCGAGGGGGCCCTCATGGTTCTGGGAGGGAGTCTCCGCCTCGGGCGCGGTGATGCACCCGGCAAGGGCGAGGGCGCCAGCAAGGAGGGCCGCGAGCGGGAGGCTCACACGAGTCATGGCCATGCGATAGCCGGGACCTGGGCCTAAGCTTTGTTGTCACCGGCATTCTCGGCACGCTTCCCCGTCACCCGGACCTGGACCCCTTCACGGTGGCCCTGCCAGAGGGGCTCGGCGGCGTACTGGTACCGGAGGCGCTTCCACAACCCCGCCGACTCGAACAGGTCGGGGTCGCGGGGGAGGTGGCGGAAGACGGAGCGGGAGGCCACCACGATGAGCTTCTTCCGGGGCCGGGAGAGGGCCACGTTGAGGCGGTTGGGGTTGAGGAGGAACTCGGCCTCGCCCGCGACGTACTCAGGGTCGGAAGCGGTGGCCGTCACGAGGATGACGTCCCGCTCATCGCCCTGGAAGCGCTCCACCGTGTCCACGGCCCCGGCCTCAGCAAGCCAGGGGTGGCGGTCGCGGAGCGCGGCCTTCTGCGCGCGGTGGGGCACCACGACGCCGACGCCGTCCTCCCCCTCGAGGCCCGCTGCCTTCAGCGCGTCCAGGA
>DATMKA010000094.1:0-8957 GCA_035553595.1 Thermoplasmatota archaeon
AGGAAGGAGCCCCCGAGCCCGTCACCCTCGGCGGCTCCTTCCTCGTGGGCTCCCCCACCACGGACGTCGGGTCGGACGCCTGCATGATGCGCCGCGCGGAAGGCATCACCTCCAACTGCGTGGCCCTCCCCCTGAAGGGGAACGGGCAGATGGTGAAGACTTTCTCCTACAACGTGGCCCTTGGCGGCAACCTCGAGTACTGCTTCTACGGCGCCGGCAGCTTCCTCGGCTGCAACCACGCGCAGGTGCCCTCCGGGGCCACCCACGTGGCCGTCTTCTCCCGCACGAGCGCGCTCCACGCCCAGTGGACGATGACGCTCCTCTGAGCGCTCACTTGTTGTTGCGCGGCCCCGTCTTCTGGGCGCCCTTGTGGGTGTTCTCGGTGGGGCCGCGGCTTGCCTGCAGGTCGTTGAGGCGGTTGTGCTCGGCGGCGTTGAGCTCGCCCTTCTCCTTGCGTTCCTTGTCGTCGATCTGGTCGGCGTTCTCGATCTTGCGCATGCTCCGTGGTCTGGGGGATGGAGCAAGGAGGGTTACGGCTCGCAGGTCGATGACTGAGGCTGTCCTTCTTGGGCCCGGGAGCCCGGCCGCTGCGCTCGGGGTTTGCCGGCCGTCTCCGCTGCTCCGCTGCCCTGTTGCTCCGCGTTGATAGTGGCGCTGGGCCCGGGATCAACGCGGAGCAGCGATGCAGCGGAGCAGCGGAGGGTGCCACGAAGGAAAGGCGTCCCCATTCGTCGCCCTGTCGTAGCTCTAGGCTGCGCGCACCCCTGCACCCCGACACCCTCCCTTTGTGTCCTTTGAGGTGTCCTTCGCCCCTCTGTGATCTATCCGTCGGTGGGGCCGTGGAAGTGAAAAAAAGGAGGGGGCCTCTCGGCCCCACGAAGGCGTTACGCCTTCCCAAACATGATCGCCTTCTTCACCTGACCGATGGCCTTCGTGATCTGGATGTCACGGGGGCAGGCATCGGTGCAGTTGAAGATGGTGCGGCAGCGCCAGATGCCGTTCTTCTGGTTGAGGATCTCGAGGCGCTCCTTCGAGCCCTGGTCGCGGCTGTCGAAGATGAAGCGGTGGGCGTTCACGATGGTGGCGGGGCCGAGGAACTCGCCGTTGGCCCAGAAGCTGGGGCAGCTCGTGGTGCAGGCGCCGCAGAGGATGCACTTCGTGGTGTCGTCGAAGACTTCGCGGTCTTCGGGCGACTGGAGGCGCTCCTTCTGGGGGGCGGACCCGTTCGTGATGAGCCAGGGCTTGAGCGCCTTGTAGCTCGCGAAGAAGGGCTCCATGTCCACGAGGAGGTCGCGCTTCACGGGGAGGCCCTTGATGGGCTCCACGGTGATGCTCGTGCCAACGTCGCGGACGAGGGTCTTGCAGGCGAGGCGGTTGATGCCGTTGATGAGCATCGCGTCGGAGCCGCAGATGCCGTGCACGCAGGAGGCGCGGAAGGCGAGGCCGCTCCAGCCTTCGTGCTTGCCCTTGAGGAGGCGGAGCACGTCCACGACGCGCTCCGTGTCGGGCACGTCGAGCTGGGCCTCCTGCCAGTAGGGCTTCTCGTCGGTTTCGGGGTTGAATCGGCGAACCTTGAATGTGACCTGAACCATGAGAGCACCTCAGTATTTGCGCTCCACGGGCTGGAACCGGGTGATGACCACGGGCTTGTACTTGAGCTCGAGGCCCTTCGCGGTCTTCACCACGAGGGTGTGCTTGAGCCAGTTCTGATCGTCACGCTTGGGGAAGTCGTCACGGGCGTGGCCGCCGCGGCTCTCCTTGCGGGCGAGGGCCGCCACCGCCACCGCCTCGGCAAGCTCGAGCAGGTTCTCGAACTCCATGGCCTCGAGCAGCTCGGTGTTGTAGTACTTGCCCTTGTCCTTGACGCTGATGTTGCGGTAGCGCTGCTGGAGCTCGCGGATCTTCTTCACGGCGTCCGTGAGGCCCTGCTCGGTGCGGTAGACGCCGACGTCGCGGTCCATGAGCTCGTTGAGCTCGGCCCGGATGTCGTACATGGTGTCCTTGCCGTTCATCTGGCGGAAGCGCTCGATGCGCTCCTCCACGGGCTTGAAGGCGTCGGCGGGAATCTCGGCGAAGTCGTTCTCCTCGCAGAACTTCACCATGCTCTTGCCGCCGCGGCGGCCGAACACCACGATGTCCACGAGGGAGTTCGTGCCGAGGCGGTTGGCGCCGTGGACGCTCACGCAGGCGCACTCACCGGCGGCGTAGAAGCCGGGGACGGGCGTGTTCTTCTCGTCGCGGAGGACGCGGGCGTCGATGTCGGTGGGGATGCCGCCCATGGCGTAGTGGGCCGTGGGCTGGATGGGGACGGGTTCCGTCTTGGGCTCCACACCGAGGTAGGTGCGGGCGAAGCCGGTCACGTCGGGAATCTTGTGGTCGATGACCTCCGGGGGGAGGTGGCGGACGTCGATGTACACGTAGTCCTTGTCGGGACCGGCGCCGTTCCCGGCGCGAAGCTCCGTGTAGATGGCGCGGCTGCACACGTCACGGGAGGCGAGGTCCTTGAGGTTGGGGGCGTACTTCGTCATGAAGTACTCGCCCTTTCCGTTCATGAGCTTGCCACCCTCGCCGCGGACGGCCTCGGAGATGAGGATGCCGAGCTTGTAGATGCCCGTGGGGTGGAACTGGTAGAACTCGGGGTCCTCGAAGGGAATCCCGTGGCGGTAGGCAATGGCCACACCGTCACCGGTGAGGGTGATGGCGTTGGAGGTGACCTTCCACATGCGCCCGTAGCCGCCGGTGGCGAACATGGTGGCCTTGGCCTGGAAGACGTGCAGCTCGCCGTCCTCGAGGCGGAGGGCGACGACGCCCGCGACGCGGCCCTTGTTCTCGATGATGTCGAGGACGTGGTACTCGTCGAAGAAGACCACGTCGTTCTTCAGGCAGTTCTGGTAGAGGGTCTGAAGAATCATGTGGCCCGTGCGGTCGGCCGCGTGGGCGGCGCGCTTCACGGGGGCCTTGCCGAACTCCTTGGCGTGGCCGCCGAACTGGCGCTGGCTGATCTTGCCTTGGTCGTTGCGGTCGAAGGGCAGGCCCATGTGCTCGAGCTCGTAGACGACGTCCACGGCGTCCTTCACCATGAACTCGATCGCGTCCTGGTCGCCCAGGAAGTCGGAGCCCTTCACGGTGTCGTACATGTGCCATTCCCAGGAGTCCTCCTCCATGTTGCCGAGGGAGGCGCTGATGCCGCCCTGGGCCGCGCCCGTGTGGCTGCGGGGAGGGTAGAGCTTGCTGATGACGGCGGTCTTCAGGTGCTTGTGCTTGCTGAGCTCCAGGGCGCACATGAGGCCGGCGCCGCCGGAACCCACCACGATGGCGTCGAACTTGTGGTATGTGACCATGTTTGGCACCTCACCGGGCACCGGGGACGGTAGGGAGGGTCAGGAGCACGTACGTGCCGAGGAGGAGGAAGAAGGCCGCCACGGTGTACGTCGTGTACTTCAGGGTGACGAGCCAGCCCTTGTGCTGCACGTAGTCCTCGAGGATGACGCGCACGCCGTTCACGCCGTGGATGAGGGCGAGGAACAGCATGCTGAGGTCGTAGATGCGCCAGAAGGGGTTGAACATGCGGGCGAGGGCGAACTCGGCCGTCACCTGCTCGATGTCCACGGCGACGTGCATGAGGTAGAGGTGGCCAAGCGCGAGGAAGAGCAGCAGGACGCCGCTCACGCGCATGAAGATCCACCAGCCGAGCTCATACCCGCCGGAGGGGCGGGCGCGGGAGCCGTACCCGTAGCTCGGGGAGCCGGGGGTGCTCGTGCTCACGTTAGGCACCTCCGTGGGGCATGAAGAGGGGGCGGAGCATGAAGAAGGCCGCGATGGCCATGATGATCAGGAAGGCGGCCCACTGGGTGCGCACGGCGAGCTTCTGGTACTTCCAGGAGTTGGGCCACATGTCCTGGATGGTGATGCGGAGGCCGTGGAAGCTGTGGTAGACCACGGCGCCCACGAGGGCCACCTCGGCCACGCGGAAGTAGGGCGTCTTGTACACTTCGAGGGCCTGGTCGTACAGGCTCGTGCCCGCGGCGACGGCGGCCGGGTCCTGCGCCGAGTAGGTGAGCAGGAACGTCTCGAAGATGTGAACAAAGAGGAAGAGCAGCACGCCAACGCCGGTGAGGCGGTGGAGGATGTAGGACCATTGGCCTTCGCGTCCAACGTACACGGAAGTCACCTGGGGAAATCGGGGGGCGCGCCTGAGGCGGGGCTCCCCCTGCGATGGGTGCGGAACGGGGGGGTCGTTCATAAAGCTTTGGTAAAAATTGATTAGAGATTACGGGACCCGAGAGGGGGTCCTGGGGCGCGGTTTTTCGGGTCGAGGGTTGCTCCAAAACGGGGATGCGGGGGGCGGGGAACCGACCGGGCGATGACCCACGGCAAACCGCACCAACCCCTGCTAGCCCTTGCCGCGGCCGTCGTGCTCCTCTTCGGGGCCGTCGGCGTGGCCGCGGCACAGGACCCCGCCGGGGCCAGCGCGCCTCGCTACCGGTACACGTTCGTCTTCGTCGAGGAGAACGTGACCGCTCCCCGCCTCGAAGGGGCCGGGGACGAGGGCCAACCGGTGCGGTTCACCCTGCCCGGGGCCCCCACGAACCTCACGGGGCTCACCGCCACCCTCCGCTGGCGGGACGACGTCGGCGACCCCGACCGCCTCTCCTTCCTCCTCATCGCGCCCAACGGCGCCGGGCACGGCCCCGTCGCGAACGAGTCCACGGACGGCGTCCTCTCCCTCTCCGCCCGCGCCGGCAGCGCCCCCGACGGCAAGGTGGCCATCGAGGCCGCCACCGAGGACGAGGCCTGGCGCGAGTTCAAGGCCCGCAACCCCACCATTCCCGCCATGGAGTGGCGCGCGGAGGTCACGGTCGAGTCCGCCGGGGACGCCATCGTCGCAGGCATCCCGGTGGAGGAGGACCGCGGCAACCGGTGGGGCGTCGAGGTGACCTACACCACCTACCGGGCCGTGCTCGCCGGGAAGGAGGAGCTCCCCCCGCCCGACGAGGAGCCTGACGAGAACCCGGACGAGACGCCCTGCCTTGAGGACGGCACCGGGTGCGAGGACATCGATGACGAGAACCTCACCGGTGAGGACGAGACGCTCCTCGAGCTCTCCCCCCGCTCCAACAGCAAGGGCTTCTTCACCCCCATGAAGCTCGGCCTCCTCGTGGGCGCCATCGTGCTCGGCACCGGGGCGGCGCTCCTCGTGGCCCGCCGCGGGAAGAAGTAACCCGAACCGCACCGTCAGGCCGCGGCCTGGGCAGCGTCCCCGGTCGCGGTCGTGTTCTTTTCTTCATACTTGGACGCGCAGCCCACCACCATGTCCTCCGCGTGGAACACGTACCCCTTGTGGGGGTCGGCCTGGAGGAAGCCCTTGATGGTGACGGTGCGGCCGTCGATGCTGCCGCCCGCCTCATGGTTGGGGATGGGCTTCGTCCAGAGGACGGAGAGCTCCGTCTTGTCGTCCGTGATCTGGAACGTGAAGTGGTCGTCCGCCGTCCGGTTGAGGGACCCGGGCACGATCGTTGCCTTCAGCTCCACGTGGCGCCCCTCGTAATCGGGGGCTTCCTGGACGATTTCGCTCACGCTCTTGAAGCCCTCGTCGAGGGAGCCCACGAAGGCGATGGCCGTGCCTGCGGCGGCGAGGGCGAGCACCAGCAGGATCTTGGCCTGCTTGTTCATCGGTTCGCCAGAGGGCCGCGTCGTATTTGAGGTTTATTGTGGGCGTGGCTGATTTTGCAGGCGGAAGGCTGCGGCGGACGGGGGGTTGCTTGCTGGGGGGCCTGGTGCGGCGCTGTCAGGATCGCACAGGGGTCAGAGGACACCTTTGCGCTGCCGCGGAGGGGCAGAGGGCACGGAGCCTAGGAATACGCGGAGCGGGTAGGGGCACGGCGGACGCGGAGGCCGTTTTGGGATCCCGCGGAGGGCCGGAGGGGCTGTGTCAGCGGTTGCACGCTCCAGGCGGGGGGTGTGCAGGCGGAGGGCGTCAGGGGCCCGCGGCACCGCATCAGCACGCAGAAGCAACGCGGAAAGGGGGGTTTTACACCAGTGTAAATATGCCTGTTTTCGGGACTCGAGAGGGGAACAATCACTCCGTTCCTCCGCGGATCCTAAATCCGTCTCCGCGTCCCCAGCGCCTCTACAAGCTCCGCGTATTCCTAGGCCTCCGCGCGCTCCGTTCCCTCAGCAGCGCGCGGCCACCTTCGTCTCCTTCGAGGTATCCTTGGGTCCTTCTGCGATCCGATAGGCCCCGGCCCGCGGACCCCCTCAGCGCCCGCGCTTCTCCACCCGCTCCAGCGCCGCCGCGAGCTTTCGCGACTGCAGGTGCAGGTACACGAGGTACGCGGCGAGGGCGCCCCAGACAACGGCGAAGCTGAGGAGGAAGGTGTTGAGGTCGACGGTGGTGACTTCGGTCAGGAGGATTCCTCCAAGGCGTCGATGCGGTCCGCGAGCGCGAGCTGGCCGCGGCGCAGGTCAACGAGGGTGACGGTGAGGAGCGCGAAGGCGAACATGCCGTAGAACATGATGCCGAGCATGCCGCCCGAGACGTCCTGGCCGTCCCGCAGGAATTCGGGGTGGACGCTCACGCGGCTCGTGAAGTAGGTGAGAGGAACCCCGATCACGGCCGCGATCCCGAAGACGGCGCTGAGGCGGCGGCGCTTCGTGGGCTCACTAACGCCGCGCCGGAGGGCGAAGTAGCCGAGGTAGGCCACGATGAGGGCGACGAGGCTGATCACCTTGGGGTCCTGGAAGGCGTTGTAGTTGAACACGAACTCAACGCGGGCCCACAGGAGGCCCGTGACGAGGGCGACGACGCTGAAGAGCGTCCCCACTTCCGCGGCGGCGGCGGCCCAGCGGTCGGCCTCGGCAAGGCGCGGCTCCACGCCCTGCTTGTCCTCGTTCCAGAGAACGTACAGGGAGCCGAGGAAGGTGATGCCGAAGGCCACGTAGGCCGCGGTGGCGGCGGGGACGTGGTAGTAGAAGATGCGTTGCGTGAGCGGCGCCTCGAAGAACGCCGCTTCGGGGGCCACCGCGAGGCTCAGGTAGATGAGGACGAAAAGCGCGAGGCCGGTGGCGCCAAGGAGCAAGGGGCGGTAGCGGGACATGTCATGGCTCCACGGCGTACTCGAAGAGGAGCCACGCCACGGCGAGGAAGGCAAGATCGTATCCGAATAATAAGGCTAACTGGGTGCCCACGTGGTGGAGCGGCGCGCCATTCAGGATCTCGATGGTCGCGTGCACGCCCGCGATGAGCGCGGGCAACAGCACCGGGAAAAGGAGGACGGGGCCCATGACCTCGCGGCCCTTCGTCTGCGCCGCCACCGCCCCGAGAAGCACGCCGGCGGAGGCCACGCCCAGGGTTGCAAGCAGGAGCACGGGCGCGAGCGCGAGGGCGGTGGCGAGGCTTAAGGGGATGCCGAAGAGGAGCACGATGAGCGCGAGGTTCATCGCCTGCAGCAGCAGGAGCAGGAGGCTCGTTGCCGCGACCTTCCCGAAGAAGAGCGCGCCGCGCGGAACAGGCAGTAGCAGGAGCGTCTCGAGGGTGCCGCGGTCGTGCTCCGCGGTGAAGCTGCGGGCAAGGCCGAGGCTCGAGGTGAAGGCGAAGGAGAGCCACAGGAGGCCCGCGGCCACGATGGTGCTCTCGTCCAAGTCGTGGAAACTCAGTTCACCCACCGTGATGAGGGCAAGGGAGAGGACGAGGAGCGTGTTCATGAGCTCGCGGCTGCGCCACTCGAGACGGAGATCCTTGAGCGCGAGGCGAACCCACGCGGGAGTCATGGCGCGCCCCCGAGCAGTTCCCTGAGACGGGCAGCCGTAACCTCAGCGGCGGGGCTCTCGTGGGCGACGCGGCCCTTCCGGAGCACGATCGCGCGGTCCGCAAGCGCGAGGCCTGCCTCCAGGTCGTGGGTGGTGAGGAGGAGGGCGCGGTCGGGCCGTCGCCACTCCCGCAGGAGGCCCGTGAGCTGGGCCTGGGAGGGCGCGTCGAGGCCCGTGAAGGGCTCGTCGAGAAGGAGAACGCGCGCGTCGGGGATGAGGGCGCGGGCGAGCGCGAGGCGCTGCCGCATCCCCCGGGAGAAGCCTCCCACGGGGGAGTCGGCGCGGTCGCTGAGCCCCACGGCCCGGAGCGCTGCCGGAACGGCTTCGCGGAGCGCGCTCTCTTCCAGGTGGAAGCCCGCGAAGAACCGCAGGTTCTCCTCCGCGGTCAGGCCGTCGTAGAGGCCGGGGTTGTGGCCGACGTACTGGAGCATGGCGCGGGCCTCGACGCCCTCGCGGCGCGTGTCGTGGCCGGCGACGTGGACGGTTCCCGCGCTCGGCGCTTCGAGGGTCGAGGCAAGGCGCAGCAGCGTGCTCTTTCCGGCGCCGTTCTCGCCCGCAAGGAGCGTGATCGATCCCGCGGGCACCTGGAGGGACACGTCGCGAAGCGCCGCGGCGCGGCCGTAGCGCTTCGTGACCCCCTCGAGCACGATCATCGGGCGCGGGAACGGGACGCCGGGTTATAGCCCCTTCTGTGGGTCAGCCCCAGAGCGCGTAGTCGGCGGTGCCTTTCGCGGAGACGAACTCGGTGTCGAGCCGCCACTCGCCGGGGGCGCCCGTGACGGGAAACTGGCCTGCGTAGGGGGCGGTGAAGCTGCGGCGGAACACCTCCTTTCCGGCGGCGTCGGTGACGCGCACGATGGCGCTCCCGGACCCGAGGTTCGAGGTGACGGTAAGGAGGCCGCGCCCGTCGTCGCTTGCGGCGGCGCAGGAGACGAGCCCCGTGTGGCTGCTGCGGAGGTACGTGTAGCAGCCTTCCCGGCTCGTGACGCACCGCGCTTCGCCGGGGTGCTCCACCCACCCTTCGGGGCAGGGCGGGCTTGGCGCGGTGCGTCACGAGCCGGGAAGGCTGCTACACGTACCTCCGCAGCAGCCACACGGGGCTCGTCTCCTGCGCCGCCGCAAGCGACGACGGGCGCGGCCTCCTTACC
>DATMKA010000095.1:0-12374 GCA_035553595.1 Thermoplasmatota archaeon
GGTGGAGGAGAGGGGGCGGGCACCCGGCGGGAGCATCTCAAGCTCCAGGGCCTGCGCCTTCTGATCCTCGGTGAGCAGGTAGAACGCGGCAGGGCCGGGTCCGTTGAACTGCACGAGGGAGGAGGTCTCCTCACCGGCGAGGATGCGGGGGTCGGAGCCCGGCGCGAAGCTCGCGCTCGCGGCGGCAAGGGCCGCCTCGCCGCCGTCCGCGGGCGCCTCGGTGGTGGCCGAGTACAGGACGTACCCCGCGCCGCCCAGCAGGAGAGCGGCGGCAAGGGCGGAGAAGAGGAGGATGATTTTGGCGGTGTCGGGGGAGAGGAGGCGCTGGGCGCGGTGGCTCAGCTCGTAGTACACCCACTCGCGCTCCGGGTCGTCCTTGCGGACGACGAGGCCGCCCTCCACCAGTTTCGAGACGTGCTCGAAGACGGTGGACTTGCCGAGGTTGAGGACGGTGGCGAGTTCGCTCACCGTCATGCGGCGCTTCTTGAGCGCCTTGAGGATATCGAGGCGAGTATCCGACGCGAGGAGCTTGATGGCCTCGCGGTCCAGCGGCACTTCCTGGCTGCCCACCATCAGAATTGGCCTCCCATGGTCGGCGGCAGCCCCCATTGCGGGGGAGTCCAGAGGGGGACGGAGGTCCCCCTCTGGCCGGGGAGGTCAAGGAGGGGGTGGAACCCCCTCCTTGTCACGGAGTCTGCAGGGCCAACGGCCCTGCGACAGAGTGAACCTGTTTTCCCGGCGGGTGTCGCCATTCGCCGTGGATTCCCTCTCTAATCTATTAAGGGATGTGCTCGGAGTCGGTTTCCACCGAACGCTTTCACCCCCGCGCTATCGGGAACTGCCGAACCGGCATTCGGAAGGATCGACCAACCCGGGCACAAGAACCCTTTTAAGCGCCCCTCCCGGTCCCCGAGCAACCGGAGGATTTTCTCCTTGCGCCGCTCCGCCTTCGCCGCCCTCGTGCTCGCCATCCTCGCCGGTGTCGCCCTCACGGGGTGCGTGAGCGACCCGGCAGCCCCCGCGCCGGGGATGGGAGCCCCCGCGGACCCCGAGAGCCTCCTCAGCTACCTCCAGGGTGCCCCCGTGCCCGCCGTGGACGGGAAGGCGACCCTCTCGTGGATGAGCGCCTTCGTGAGCGCGCACAAGCCCCGCATCACGGGCACGCCCCAGGAGAAGGCGGCGGGGGACCAGATCGCGGCCGACCTCGCCGCCCTCGGGTACGAGGTGGAGAACCGCCTGTACGGCCTCAACGGGCTCCCCTCCGCCGACGGTCCCCTCCGAGCCGTGGTGGGTGTGAAGCGCGGCGCCACCAACCCGGACCACCTCATCCTGATGGGCGCCCACTACGACACGAGCTTCACCATCGGCAACCCTGACGTCCCGGGGCTCCCCTTCGGCGCGGGCGTGACGCTGGAGGCCGCCTACGACAACGGGTCGGGCACGGCCCTCGTGATGGATCTTGCGCGGCTGCTCGCGAACGTCACCACCAACAAGACCCTCCTGTTCGTGCTCTTCAACGGCGAGGAGGAGGGCCTCCTCGCGTCGGAGGCCTTCGCGCAGGAGCTCGCGGCGCAGCAGGACCAGGTGCAGGTCGAGACCTACATGGGCTTCGACATGATCGGCATCAACTACCCCTCGGCGGCGGGCTGCCTCTGTATCTACGCGGGCGACCTGTACGCCCCCGAGCTGAACCCCCTCCAGGAGACCGTGGCCTTCGACCTCCTGGGGCTTCCCCGCGGCAACGAGACGGTGCAGGTCTTCGACAACCACAAGACCCGCAACTCCGACGAGTTCAGCTTCCTCGACGCGGGCTTCCCCACGATGCGGTGGGCCGGCATGGCGTCGGCGGGCGACTACTGGGGCTACCACAAGGTGAACGACACCGTGGAGACCATGGCCCTCCAGGCGGGCGGGCAGGACCTCCTGCTCCAAGGCCTCGAAGCCGCCTCGCGGACCGCCTACTACACCGTCCTCGCCCTCGACCGCGTGGAGCTGAGCCTCACCGCCTAACCTGTCGCGCGACCGCTTGAGTCCCTGCAAGAGACGGTGGCAGAAGATACGCTTTAGAACCCACTCCGCCATGGCTCGTTCATGGACCCGCAGCCCGCCCTCCTCCGTTTCCGCCTGCAGGAGGACGGCCGCCGGGTCTCCCGCCTCCCGAGCGGGAAGGTCGTCCTCGTGAGCCTCGAGCAGATGGACGAGGTGCACGACGGCGAGTGGTGGTGGGTCGAGCTCGACGACCGCGACACCTTCGCCATCGCCCACCTCCTCAGCAAGGGCGAGGCGCCGGTCGAGGAGCCTGCGCCCGCGGCCGCCCCCGGCGCGCCCAAGGCCGCCACCTCCGTCACCGTGAAACCGGCCCCCGTCCGGAAATCCACGACGCCCCTCTTCCCCACGCTGCGTCCGGGCGAAGCGCTGCCGGAGCCCAACGACGTGCTCCGCCGCACAGACCGCGTCGCCCTCTTCGTGGACTCCGGCAACATCGGCGGCGCCGCCCGCGACATGGGCTTCTTCGTGGACTGGAAGAAGGCCATCGAGTACTTCACCGACCCCGGCACCTTCTACGCCGCCTTCTTCTACCTGGGTGTCACCGCCGACGACCCCGCCCAAGGGAGCTTCATGGACTTCCTCGCCCACGCGGGCTACATCATCAAGGGCAAGAACGTGAAACGCATCGTGGACCGCGAAACGGGCGAGGAGCGCTTCAAGGCGAACCTCGACGTGGAGATTGCCCTCGACATGATGGACACCCTCCATAACTACGACGTGGCCTTCCTGTTCAGCGGCGACTCCGACTTCGGCCGCGCCGTGGAGCTGCTCCGGAGCCGCGGCAAGCGCGTGTACGTCGTGGCGCCCAAAACGGCCCTCTCCCGCGAGATGGCCGCCATCGCGGACAAGCCCCTGTTCATCCTGGACAATTACCGCGGCGTCCTCGCGCGGAAGGACCGCATGCCGGGCGACCCCCGCGAGTGACTCCTCACGCGTACTGCAGCCAGTACGCCTCGCGCGCGGCCTGAACGGCGGCGCGGCCCGAGGCGGCGGCGATCTTGTCCGCAGGAACCGCGTCGTCCCCCTCAAGGACGCGGCGCACCATCTCGGGGACGATGGCGCCCGTCACGTAGCCCCACCCGGCCTGCGCGGGGGCGGCTACCGGGAGAGCGACCGCGGAGAGGGGGTCCGTCGTGAGGTTCTCGGCGCCAGCGAGGGGGGCCCACGCCTCTGCGCCCACCGTGGCGGCGGAGTGGTTGAGGGCGGCGCGCAAGCGAGCGGCAAGGATCGGAGCCTCAAGGGCCGTCTCGGGGTTGGCCGCCCGCACGAGGCCGAGGGCTCGTGACAGGACACCGGACACGAGGGGAGTTCCGAAGCTTGTCCCAAGTTCCACGCGGTACTCGTCGATGGACCCCTCGCGGGCGACGATCTCCGTGAAGTTTGCGACGACATCGCTGTATTTTCCGGCCTCGATCCGTTCGCCCCCCATGCTCGGCTCGTAGCCGCCCACCGAGATGATCCAGGGGGGCCCGTTGAAGTGGCTCGCAAGGGGGGGCCCAACGGTGTTGCCGCCGCCGTTCACCACCAGCTTGCCTGAGGCTGCCGCCGCCCGCGTTGCCGCGAGATATTCGGCCACTTCGGGGTAGATCCGGGGGTCGCCCGGGGCGTTGCCGTGCACGCCGAGGCTCACGCTGATGATGTCGATCCAGGGTTGGGCGCTTGCCCATTTCATTCCCTCGACGATGCTGCGGTCGATGTGACATTCCGGCCGCTCGTAAGGAATGCAGAGGGAGGTTTGGACCTGGATCATGACGATCACGGCGTCGGGGTCTTCACGGGCGACAAGGGAGGCCGTGCCGGTGCCGTGCGACCCTTCGGCCTCGTCGAGGATTGGGGTTTGGAAGTCGTAGCGGCCGAAGGTGATTGCGAGGACGCGAGTGCCGGGGAACGAGTAGAGCGTTCCAGCCTCCACTTCCGTCCAGAACGGGTCGTCGGCGGCGCGGCGATCCGCGTAGGATCCCGCCGGTGCCAAGGGAACGGAGACCGCTGAGGCGCGGGCCTCGGGAGGAATCACGAAGCCCGGGCGGGCCTGGAAGGCCTCGTGGTAGACGTTGATTCCGGAATCGATGAGGGCCACCACGGTCGGCCGGGAGGGCTCCTTGACCGCGGAGGCGTCGGGCGCTTCCGCCGCCCCCGTGTCCGGACCGAGGCATCCCGAAAGCAGGATTGCCGTCATTTGTCCGACAGCCACAATTAGCGCGAGACGGCCGCTAGGCGACGACATACGGGAAGAGAAGCATCCCTTGCCTGGGACATCAACCCTTCGCTCCCCCTGGAAACCGCGAGACTCCGGCAACCTTCGCCAGTAAACTAAAAATATGCCTCCTTCTGCTGAATGAGCGGGTGCATGCAATGAAATGCCACACCACGACATGGATGATTGTCGGACTCCTGACGATTCTGCTGCCTTCGGCATCGGCGAGCCTTGTCACCATCAGCCAACCCGGCGGGTGTGATGTGGACGACTCCGGCCACTGCGTGGGCTTCCTCTTTGGCGGCCAGGACCAGCACCCCTGCCCCATTTGGGACGGCGAGATTCACCGCCCGAGCGACTACTACCCCGCGTGCATCCCGCACAAGGACCCCCCGCCGAGCTGAGCGAACCGCATCATTGACAAGCACGAGGGGGAGGCTGAAGCATGGGAGGAGCACGGCAGACCAGGAGGAGCGCCGTCTGGAGCGTCCTGTTTGCAGGAACTCTCCTGAGCCTGCTCGCCCCCACAGGGGCGGCGAGCACCTCGCAAGAGCTGGGGCCGCTCGTCGTCGAGGTCGAGGACCAGTTCGGGGATGAGTGCGCACCCCGGGTCCACGGAGTGTGCGTTGCGAACTATTCCCGCAACGGCAGCTTCGGGGACTCCACCCTCGACCTGTACCACCGTGTCGCCTACGTGGGCGTCGCCGTCGACGTCACGTACCTTGGGATTCCTCTCCCGGGGGACGAGGAAACCTGGCGACGGGAGGCCACGGTGAACGGCTCCTCTCTCTCCGCCCCCAACCCCCTCGTGCCGCTTCTCACCGAGCGCTGGGAGTCCGTCCCCCAGCCGGCCCCCACGATGGCCCACCTCAACCTCACCGAGGAAGGCATCGATTTCGGCTACTATGGCCCCACAGGAGACGATCCCCTCGCCGGCCCCCAGGAGGGCCACCTCGGGTTCAACTACGGCAAAGGCAAAGGCATCCAGTACGATCGCGTGGGTCCCTTCAACACCCCCAAGGGGAGCGACAGCGACGCGATCGTCACCGATTCCTGGGCGATCGCCTGCGACCTCACCATGGACCCCGGCTGCCACAACGCCACCGCCCCGATCGTTGACCGCGGCCTCGGCTGGACCCCCAACGTCGCCTTCGGCGTCGAGTTTTATGATCTGGAGGTTGCCTCCGACCCCGACCTCCTCGGCCAGGCCACCAATGAGGAGGCTCCCAGCGCGCAGGCTGGGGCTGCCAAAGCTCCGGACTCCGTGGAAGCCGCCCTCGCGCCTCCCTCCGGGCCCATGGAACGGTCCAACCGTGAGGGGCCGCGCGCCGGCATTACCCCGAAGCCTCGACAGGTCCCGCAGGACCCCTGGTTCCTCCTTGATCGCCCCGACACGGAAACGAGCCCGGTCCCCCTGCTCCACACGCTCGAGCGGCAAGGCCAGGAGCCGCAATCCTTCGATCCCATCCTCTTCATCGCATCCCTCTCCCTCTCCTGGGCGCTTGGAAGCCTGTACTCCCGCTTTACCTCGAAAAAGGACATCCTCGGCTCCGAGAAGCGGAGACTTATCCTGGACGTCGCTGCCCGCACCCCCGGGGTGGCCTGGATGGATGCCGCGCGCGCCGTGGGCCTCACCCGGACCGCGCTGGACCACCATGTCCGCCATCTGGAGCGTGCAGGGCTTCTGCGCGTGGCCGAGGTGGGCGGCCGCAAGTTCCTCTACCGCACCGCCGGCAAGACCGCGCCCGGCGAGCTCTCCCCCGAGACCCCTGCAGCGGCGCGGTGCATCCGCACGGAGATCCTCCACCTGCTTGAGCAGAAGCCGGAAGGCCTCACCCGCGAGCAGCTGCATCAGCGCTTCCCCTCCGTGCCGGAGCGAACCCGCAGGTACAACCTCGAGCGCCTCCTGACCCTCGGGCTCCTCGAGGAGGTGGCGGAGGGCGCGGGCCCCACTCGGGTGCGGCGCGTGACCGCAGGTTCCGCCTCCGTCCCCTCCGGAAGCACGGGCGCTTGGGCCACACCCGCGGGCCCCACCGCCCGAGCAGGCTAACGATCCCTCGTCCTGCGGCGGGTGAGCACGAGAAGGCCGACGGCTACCGCCAGCATGGGCAGGCTGATGAACGGCGTCCTCGCGGGCACCTGGTCGGCGGGGCTCTCAGGGGTAGGCGCGGCGCCTGGTGCCGAGGGACGAGGATCGGAGAGCGCCTCGCCCTCGAGGACCAGCCTCAACGGGCCGAGGGCCTCGAGCTCGGGGATTGCCAGGAGTGCTTGGAGGTGAAGCCCCCGGACAATGCCCTTCGCGGAGGAGGACGTTCCATAGTTCATGTTGGTGAGGTGTCCCACCGCGAACCGGTTCTCGTCGAGGAGGGGCGCGCCGCTGTCCCCGAGCTCGGCCGGAGCGTGGGCATAGAAGGAGGGGCCCCCATCCCATGAGAGCCCGCGCCCCTCGCGCGCTTCCGCTCGCCCATGATAGAGGATTCCGTGACCGTAGAGGTAGACCGCCTCGAGCGTCGTCCCCGGCGCGTCCCGAAGCCCCAGTGGGCCTCCCCACAGGCAAACGGAAGGCGAAAGGTAAGGCAGGGCCGAGGGCGCAAGCTCCAGGAGCGCAAAGTCCCGCTCAGGCTTCCCGTCCGCACGTCCCCAGCCCTCGCCCACGACGGTGACGTGGGCGTCCGGCGGACGCGCCTCCATCCGGGGGTACTCGAACGTGGAGAGATCCCGGGACGGGTGGAAGAACCACACCGGGGCGCCGACCTGTCGCGCGCAATGGGCCGCGGTCACAATGTAGAACCGATCGGTTCCCCGGAGGAGGAAGCCCGCCGTGCAGTCGGGGCCCCCTTTCACGTGATAGAGAGCGCCGGGCCTGATCCCGTAGCAGATTTCCGAGGGGGCTTCACACGCCTCCGGCGTCGACCCCGGTCCCTTGCCGGGGCCAAGCCCTTCGCAGAGGCTGTCGGCCGCGCCGAGGGGGACGAGCAGAAGCAGGCCCACCAGGAGCGGAAGCGTGGACCGGCTCAGGCGCACCACCAGGGTGAGTAGGAAAGGACCGAGATAAGGATTGCTTGGCGGTGGCAAAGGAGGCGCCAGGGGACACGCTCCAGGACCTGCGGCAGGGGCGCGGCAAAATTCGCAAGGAAAGGATATGGCCTTCACTTTGCATGAAAGATCGTCGGCCTCCCCGCCCCTATCGGGGGCCATCCAGGGGGAGCGCCGCAACAGAAGGCTGACGGGCGGAGCCCAGGCACGAGTCTAGCGGAGCCTGGGCCCCCAACAAGCCAGAGGAGGTCTGCTATGGTAACGGTCCCGTACCGAGAAAATTCCGCGCTGCATCACACCCCGGGCACGCCCGCCCCCCTCGGCCCCACCAGGATGGCGCCGAGGAGCCCTGAAGCGGAGGAGGCCCGCAATGATCGGGCACGGTTCTCGCTCGCCGTGTACGCGCTGAGGAGGAGCAACGCGCGCCGCCGCGTGCTGCGGTTCCTCGCCCGGGAAGGATCAAGCTATCCCTCCTTCATCGCGCGCAACATGGGGCTGGACCTTCCTGCAACGCTCGGAGCCCTACGCGGTCTCGGGGAGCGTTACACGGCGGACCTTTCCCTGGTGGGTCTTCAGCTCGTCCAGGAAGTGGAGCCCGTCTCGCGGGGCTCGAGAACAAAGGTGTATGAGATCACGGACGCGGGCCGCGCCTTCTGGCGGGCCTACGCCGAGATCTATCGCTCCGATTCCGAATAAAAGAGACCAGGGCGCAGGCTGCGCCCTGGTCACGTTCTTTTATTAGCAGTAGCCTTCGCGGCAGCTGCAGTCGAGCGCCCAGTCACGGACGACGTAGGAGCAGCAGCACACTTCGCCGGGCTTCACGTACTCCGAGCAGTAGCTCGCCGCGCCCGCGTAACACTCGCAGCACTTGTAGTGGCTCACGAGGAGGAGCGCGTTCGTCTGGACGGCCTCAGCCGAGGGGGGCACGAAGCCTTCGACGGAGCCCGTCTCGCCGGCCTTGAGGACGACAACGCCGTTAGGCGTGGAGAGGAGCGCTCCACCCTCGGGGATGGCTTCCCCGTAGCAGGTGTCGATGACGAAGGCGGCGTAAGCGTCGGTGGCAGACATTGTCTCCATCGGCGAGTCGACGGCGACAAGGTCGTCGGGACCGATGGCGTTGGCGGAGTAGGGGAGCACGAGCAGCAGCGCGGCAAGGCCGACAAGGGCGGCATAGGTTTTCGTTTTCATGGTGGCTCACATCCTGGTGTTCTTACGGGTGGACATCACCGGCTCCTCAGAGGCGCTTCTCCACGGAGAGAATCTCCACCGAGAACCGGACGTCCTGGAAGAGGGCGCCGCGGTCGGGCGCCTTGAGCTTCTGGAGGACGACCGCCTCCTCCGTCACGTCGAGAACGGTGTAGATACCGTTGGCCATGTTGAGGATCTTGTCGTTCTTCCGCTGGAAGATGTTCCCCTCTTCGATGTCGAGGCGGTCGCGGAAGGTGAGGCCATCCTCGGCGATGAGCGTGGTGAGGTAAGCGGTTGAGCCGAGGGAGCGGAGGGGCACGGCCTGCCCATCCTCCACGAGGAAGCGGTACGTGACCTTGCCGCCCTCGATGGCCTCCACGGTGGCGTAGAAGCGCGCGTTCACCTGGACGACGGAGCCAACAGTGGCGTTGGGGAAGCGCTGGCGGAACTTGGCTTCGTCCACGACCTCGACCATGGGGAAGGGACCAAAGTAGCGGGGGAGAACGTGGGGAGCGCCCTCGGCGCCGGTGAAGGTTTCATTGGCGGGGATGGCGGGAGTCTGGAAGCGGTCGCCCGCGACGCGGCCGAGGAGGTACGTCTCGAAGGTGCGGCCGAGGAGCGTCTCCTCCTCCCCGAGGACGAGGACTGTCGCGTTGTACTCCACGGGGTCCTTGAGGCGGTAGGAACCGGTGGCGTTGAGGATGATTGCCACGGAGTACTCATTGGTCTCGATGGGGCGGCCGTCTAGGGTGAAGGCCGTGGTCCGGAAGGTGACGCGGTCCCCATCCTCGACGGGCCCGTTGGAGGGGACCCACAGGGAATCGGGAAGGCTCGCGCCGGCTGAAGCGCTCTCGCCAGCCCACAGGCTGACGGCGGCGAAGGGGACACCGAGGACGGCAACCCCGAGGAGGGCAAGGGCGATCTTGGAGAGGGACATTGGAACACCAGGGTCTGTTGGGATGACTCGGAGTGGGAGGGGAAGAAAGGGCCCGCGCTGGGCCCTTAGCGGTGAGAGGGAAACAATGCTCAGGGAGCGCGACGCCGCGCTCCCTGAGGCCGGGGACGGGGCAAGGCCCCGTTGCGGCCCGGTCGTGGACGTGACGGCTTAGAACTTGCAGCCGGCGCCGCCCTGGCAGTAGCACTTGATGGTCTTCAGGTCGGTGCTGATGTCGGCCTGGCAGCAGCAGATGCTACCGAAGGCCTGGCAGCCGATGGGGCGGGTGGGGTCCTGGACACCGCACACGCAGCAGAGCTGGTTGGTGATGAGCAGGTCCGCGGCCATCGCGCTGTTGTAGTACACAACCTCGGGCTCGCCGGTGTAGGCGAGGGTCACGGTCACGGATTCGCCGGGGTTCGCCACGAGGAGGTCCGTCGTCGTCTCCTCGGTGCCGAGGAGAGCGAGGCCGAAGCCGCCGCGGTTCACGCAGGAGTCGGTGATGAAGGAGGCGTAGACGTCGGTGGCAGAGAGGATCTCAGGCGTGGACTGAGAGGTGGAGACAGTCCCGTTGAGGGTGTCGTGGATCGCGTCCGCTCCGGCCACAGTCACAAAGCTCATGGCGACGAAACAACCGAGGATGGCGTAGCAGTAGACTTTGGTTGCCATTGGGTTTCACCCGGCGAGGAAAAAACGACTGGAGGAATTACCCTTGTTTGCGCTTCCCCTTGGATGTGCCCATGCAGGTGCAGCATCGCGAGGCGCGCGGAGGCAGGGCGGCCACGAAGGGGTTGGGCGCGAGAGAGCGGGAGAAAAAGTAGGCTGCGCCGCGCGTCGGCGGAGCTCGACGTCGCGCAGACAGCAAAGCGCTGGGAAAGCTTCAGGAAAAGAGAAACGGCGGGAACAGGTGGCCCGAGGGCGATGCCGTTACCGCGTTGTGACGTAGAGGATGTCGGTGCACGGGTAATAGGTCCCGTGGCAGTGCCGGCAGTACAGCACGGCGTCCGGGGTGCCGCCGAGGTCGTAGCCGAGGGTGCAGTTGAACCCGTTGGCAGGCCCCGCCGCTTCGAAGGAACCGAACTCTGTCGTATCGACCACCGCGGCGGCCTCGGCGGCCCCGAGGGGGCTCGCACCGAGCAGGATTCCGAGGAGGGCCGCGGAGGCAACGATCTTCCCTTTGGGATTCATGAGGAACACTCCTGAGAGACTGAGGGGGCCCTTGGGGTCCCCCGGGGAATTAGATGACGCGAACGACCTCGTTGCAGACGTACCACAAGGCAATCCAGTAGCAGCAGATCACCCGGTAGTCGGTGAGGCCCTGCTGCTGGAGATAGCAGCGGTCGATGAAGAAACGGCCCTCCACGTCCTGCTCGGTGTCCAGCGTGTCCGCGACGGCCGCCGAGGCGGCGCCAGGCAGGACCGTGAGGGCAAGGAGGAGGGAACCAGTCACAATGAAGGCTATCGGAGTTCGACGTGTCATGGGTCTCGCCGCCCCAAGATTTCCCTGCCGCCCTATGCGTTTTCTTCGAAGCTACCATTGCAGGCGCGCGCGAAGGAATCTGGGCTTGGGGGATGGACGAGGCAGGATGGGAGAAGGAGGGAACAGGAAAAGAGGGAGGTGAGAGAAGCCGCGGGGCGGCGAGCCCCGGGCTCAGGCAAGGTTCGTCTTTGTGTTGACGAGGTCGAAGCAGTAGTGCCGCCAGGAGAGGTAGTAACAGCAGATGACGGCGACCGCGGTGGGCCCTTCCTGCTGGACGTAGCAGCGGTCGGGGTCGGGGGCGACCATGGCAGCGCTGTTTTCCGCCACCATCACGGGAACCAGGAGGAACCCGAGAGCGACGAGCATCACGGCGGCCTTGCCGGAGAGGAGGTTCGTGGAGACCATTGATGTCACCAGGGCCCCAACGGGGCCACAGGGTCTTCCTCCTTGTTGGAACATCCCATTGTAGGCGGCTTTGCGGGCGCCATCGGGCCGTTTATTCCTTCTGCCGTCCCGCCTCGGGCTTCGACGCGCCCGCAGGCTGGGGGACGGAGGCTTGGAGGCCGCCGAAGACGTTGCCGCCGTCGAGGCGCTCGGCGCAGGCGTGGCGGCGGGAGCAGCCGCGGCACTTGCCGGGCCGGTCGTGGCTGCGGTGCACCTTCTGGGTGACTTCCGCGAGGCGCATCTCGAGGACGGTGCGGAGCACCTTGTCCTTGAGGTCCTCGGTGTAGGGGATCTCGAAGTGGGCGTCCTCGTAGGTGAGGATGCCGTAGGGAGGCCGCTCGCCCATGACTTCCTCCACGAGGACGCAGTAGGTGGCCACCTGGAGCACGTGGGAGTCGTGGGGGTGCTTGGGGGTCTTGCCCGTCTTCACCTCGACGGGGATGAGGTGGCCGTCGCGCCGCACCATGTAGTCGGGGCGGCCGCCGAGGTCGTACTTCTTGCTGCGGAGGATGGTTCCCGGCCGATCAAGGTCGGAATAGGTGGGGTCGCCGATGACGAACCCGGCGTCGCGGCGGATGGCGGCAGCCTGCTTCTCCTTCTTCATGGCCCTGCCGAGGAAGATGAGGGCGACGAAAAGCCACAGGAGGGAGAGGAGCATGAGGAGGATGTTGTAGCCGCGCTCGTAGTCGAGGAACGTCACCTCGATGGCGAGGGTGGCGGCGGCGGCAGCGACCACGCCGAGGTGGAACGCTGTGGTGAGGGCCTCCTTGTGGGCCGCGAGGAGGCGGCGCCACACACTCATGTGGTCGCCCTTGGCGGCGTGGGCTTCCACACCTCCTGCGATCTCGTCCCCTTCCCCGCGGACCCCTCCGCGGGAGAGCCACCAGGACAGGTGGCAGTACGACCATCGTTCAAGGTCGGAGGCCGAGTATCCCATCGCCCCTTGTTTCTCAGGAAACGGCTATTTCAAGGGTGCGGAAAGGGGGGAGGGGCAGAACCGCCTTGGTAACATCCTTCCGCCCCCTGGAACGGGGTGAACGGGGAGAGGG
>DATMKA010000096.1:0-5633 GCA_035553595.1 Thermoplasmatota archaeon
GAGTTCCCCATCAGTGGAGGTGGGGAGGGGGGCAGCGGGGAACGTCGATGTCGCCCGAGTCGTAGGTCATCACGCAGAAGAGGAAGCCGCCCACTTCCTCGCGGGCCCAGGTCTTCGTGTCGCAGGTGAATTGCCAGCCGCAGGCGGAGGCCGCCGCCGGGACCACCGTGAAGGCGGTGAGGGCGAGGCCGATCGCAAGCAGCACCACAGTCTTGTTCATGCTCAAACACTCCGTGCCTTGAGAAGGCACGGCGGGGGAAACCGCCTGGGAGGTTAAGCCGTTTCTCCCTCCAGGGGACGGTACCCTTTTACGAGCCCGGACCGGTTCGGGCGCCATGCGCAACCTCGACGCCGTCGCGGACGCCCTCGAGCAGGCCCTCACGGCCACGGACAAGGCCCGGGAGGACGCCATCGCGCGCTCCCGCGAAATCATCCGCCTCGCCGGCAGCACCGTGAAGGCGGCCCACCGCGGCGAAGCCCCCGAGCCCTACCTCGAAAAGGCCCTCGCCCTCGGGGAAGCCCTGCGCCGGGACCTCAGGAACCACCCCGAGGTGTACCACGCGGGCTCCGTCGAGAATGCCCTCGCGGAGCTCGGCGAAGCGGCCCTCGTCGTCGCCGTGCACCGGGGCCGGGACCTCCCCGCCCCGGGGGACCTTCCCATCACGCCCCCCGCCTACGTGCTCGCTCTCGGCGACCTCGTGGGCGAGCTGAGGCGCTTCGCCCTCGACGCCCTGATGCGGGGCGACAACGACGCCGCCAAGGCCAACCTCGACCGCATGGAGGACGCCTTCACGGCCCTCATGCGCTTCGACTTCCCCTCGGCCGTGGTGGAGGTGCGGCGCAAGCAGGACGTGGCCCGAAGCCTCCTCGAGCGGACCCGCGGCGAGATCGCCGTGGCCCTCCGGGGCGAGCGCCTCGAGCGCCACATGGACCGCCTCGAAGCCCGCCTTCCCCCCGTGTAGTCCCCCCGGGCGACAAACGCCCCTTGATAATTCGCCACGGGGGTGCAGGGCCGGGAGGACGACCCCGCATGCTCAACACCCACAGCCCCGCCTGGGCCACCCTGCTTCTCACGGCCGCGCTCGCCCTTGCGACCCCGGCCCTTGCGGAGGTCACCGACGTGGCCGTTGTCCCCGGGAGTTCGAGCTACGAGAAGTGCGGCTCCACCTCCGGCGGCGAAACCTGCTACCGCCGCGACACCGTCGCCGTCGACGCCCTCACGAGCCCCGCGGATGCCCGCGTAGCCGTCGTCGATGAAGCCTCCCAGGGGAACCACCGGGAGCCCCAGGCCAACCGCTGGTGGGAGAACGCCACCACGCTGCAGGTGACCGTCACCGCCGAGAACGGCGGAAGCTCCGTAGGCGCGCAGCAGTCCGTGACCGTGTACCGCTACCACAGCGAGCAGCCGGACAGCGACGCGGCCATCAACCGTTTCGCCGTCGAGAGCGGCACCGCCGTCCTCCGCAACAACCAACCGGCGGGCACCGTGACGCGCGCGAACGAGCTCACCTGCGCCTCCCGCGAACAGTACGTGCGCTGCACCCTCATCACGATGGCCGGCACCGTGGAGCGTGAGGTGTACTGCATCGACCCCTTCCGCACCGACGGCGCGCTTGGCGAGCCCACCGTGTCCTGCATCGTGCGCGAGTACTCCCGCGGATCGAGCCTTCCCCTCGTGCTCCTCCCCTGAGCGCGCTAAGGGAAGGGTTATAAGCGGCCGGGCGGGTTCCGAAGCGACCGCTTCTTGAGGATCCCCATGCCGACGCCGCGCGTTGCCCCAGGCCTCCTCGCCCTCGCCCTCCTCCTGCCGGGCCTTGCCGCCGTGCTCCTTGCCGCCGGGACGGCCACTGCGGCCCCCGTGACCGCCGAGCTCGTGACGGTGGAAGGCCGCTACGGCCCCGAGGGGTGGAAGGACGAGTCCGGCACCTTCGGCGACGCCACCAAAGGGATCCCCTTCCCCGTGACGCCCCCCGGGTACACGGGCGTGTACCGCAACCCCTACGCCGACTCCTTCCGCCGCCACGAAGGCCCCGGCTCGAGCGGGCTCTTCCTCGGCATGAGCCTCCTCGCGACGATCGCCCTCAACGGCACCGACGCGACGGGCAACTACCTCGTGGACGCCGTCCTCAAGACGCCCTGGGGGGACGTGCCCGCGAAGCTCACGAAGCGCGGCGCCACCACGTTCCTCGCCCAGATCGATCTCGACGGGGAGGTAGGGAAGCCCTGGCCGAACCTCCTCGCGCCCGGTCGCGGCGGCACCTGGCCGCTCCTCGTGACGGTCCACCAGGTCTCCGCGGGGCCCCTCGCCTCGGAGGTCCCCGTCGGCTCCTTCACCTTCCCTGTGACCACGAGCCCCAGCTACCTTTCCGTGCCGGGCCTCCAGTACCCCCAGGACCGCGTTCCCGGGTACGCCGACCTCGGGGCTCCCGCGAACCTCACCCGCGTCCGCACCCCCGCGCTCCTCCCCAACGAGACGGTGAACGGCACCGCCTTCTTCGGCATCCCCAACGCGCCCGCCCGCGTCATCGCGTGGAACGGCGCCGTGCCCTTCGAGCTCTTCAACGGCACCACCAACGAGACGGGCTCCGTCGCCTTCTCCTTCGAGCCCGCGGTTGCCGCCACGAGCGGCCTCCTCGTCCTCGAGGGGCATCTCCTCGGCGACAACGCCACCTTCGCCGCGACCCACGTGGTGCTCCCCGTGTCGGCGCGCGCCCCCCGCATCGTCGCCATGGGTTTCGCGCCCGGTCCCGGGCCGGTTGACGGCCGCCTCTTCGAAGTCACGGTCCAGGACCCCGAGGCCACGGCCCAGGCGGGCAGCCGCCGGGCGAACCTCGTGCTGCTTGCCGAGGGCGACCTCCTCGGGACGGCCGAGTTCGCGCCCCCCGGAACGGATGCGCGCTTCCGCACCGCGCGCGTCCAATCCGCCGTGGTGACGGGCCGCGCGGGCCTCGACCGCTACGAGGCCTTCGGGTGGCTCCTCGACAACAACAACCGCTTCTACGGCCTCGCCCACGCCACCCGCGGCTTCACCCTCGACGTGCAGCCCCTCACGGGCCTCGCCGGAACGAGCTCCACCCTGCGCATCACCCTCACCAACCTCGCGGACAACGGCGATGCGCGCCGCGGCGTGGACGGCGACGCGGGCCTTGCCCTTGCGGTCAAGGGCGAAATCACCGGCATCACGCCCACGCCCCTCCGCTACGAGGCCACCGTCCCTGAAGCGGGCACCGTCACCGTGGACGTGGCCTTCGTGGCCGGCGCCGGCACCTACGGCGCGGTCGTGAACGCCACGGCGGCCGAGTTCGCGCTCCAGAAGCGCCTGCCAGTCCTCGTGGACGATGCGCCCGGCCTCGTGGACTCCTTCTTCCAGCGCGTCCCCGCACCGGACCTCCTCGTGGCCCTCGCCTTCCTGGGGCTCGCCGCGCTCCTCACGGGCGCCCGGCGCCGCCGCGAGCCGTAAGGACGCCCTCGTACACCTTCTCGAGGGCGTCCACCACGCGCTCCAGCGTGAACCCCTCCAGGATGCGGGCGCGGCCCCGCTTCCCCATGCTCGCCGCAAGCTCGGGGTCGAGGGCGATGCGCGTGATCTTCTCCGCAAGATCCTTCGGGTCCGCGGGCTCCGCGAGAAGCCCCGTCTCCGCGTCCTCGATCACTTCCTGCATGCCCGGCATCCGGGACAGCACCACGGGCCGGCCCGTGGCCATGGCCTCGAGGGCGGCGATGCCGAAGGCCTCCAGGCGCGACGTGCTCGGGAGGACGCCCATGGTGGCCGCGGCGTAGTACCGGGGAAGATCGTGGTAGTCGACCTTCCCCGCGAGAATCACCTTCCCCTCCACGCCGAGATCCTTCACCATGCGCTGCAGGTGCCCGTCCCAGGGGCCGCCCCCCACCACGAGGTGGACCACGTTTGCGGGCGTGAACTGGGCCGCGCGCACGAAATCGTCCACCCCCTTGTGGTGCGTGAGCCGCCCCACGAACAGGGCCACGGGACGGTCGCCGACGTTGTGGCGGCGGCGGATCGCGTCCCCTTTGATGTTGGGGCTGAAACGCGACGGGTCCACGGGGTTCGGGATGACGGCCACGTCCCCGCGGTGCCACAGCGCGCGCGAGGTGGCAGCGTAGCTGCGCGTGGTCGCAACAAGGGCCTCCGAATGGTTCACCGTGTACCGCCCCAGGGTGCGGCGGAAAATCCCCACGACCGCGGGCCCCACGATGGAGGGAATCTCCAGGTCGCAGTGGTAGGTCAGGACGTGCGGCGTCCGGAGCTTCCGCGCCGCCCGGGCCGAATACCAGGCGGTGACGGGGGGCGGCGAGTGCGCGTGCACCAGGTCGTAAGGACCGTGCTTCCGCAGCGCCTCCTCAAGGCGCGGCGTCACCGGAGTGGTGAAAAGGTTGAACAGCTGGGGCACGCGATGGATCGTGACCCCGTGGCGTTCCTCCTGGAGCGGTGTGTCCTCCAGGTGGCTCGTGACCACGTGGACGTCGTGGCCGCGGCGCGCAAGCTCCTCCGAGATGGTTTCGACGTGGCTCTCCACGCCGCCCAAGTGCGGGTGATAATAGGGAGCAACCTGCGCGATCCTCACAAATGGTCACCCGGGGACGGGCATCGGGCTATTTTGGGTTTGCCCTGCCCGTCCCCGAGGGAGCGTGCTTACTCGTTGAGCCGGCCACCGCGACGGCGGTAGATCAGGAACGCGATCCCGACGAGACCGAGCACCACGAGCAGACCCCAGAAGCTGGAGCCGGGGCGAGCGTTGAAGCCACCCACGTTCTGCGGGTCACCGCCCCCCTGCTGGGGGCCGATGTTCACGTCGCCCTGCCCATCCTCGTCGGGAACGTCCTGGCCGCCCGACTCGGAGGTGTTCATCCCCTCCTGTCCACCCACGGACTGGGCCTGGACGGCAGGAACGGCGAGGAGCGCGAGCAGAAGTATCAGGGCATGGGTGCGGCGATGCATGCCCCGCTAGGTCTTCGGTACACCCTGCATGCCCCTTGTGGAGCACGGCTCGAAGGGTTACTCTCCCAGTTTCGCCGCCACGCGTCCGTCGACGTAGTCCCGGCCCGCGATGGTGACCGGCACCTCGTCGCCAAGGCGCAATCGCACCCTCACGACCTCGCCGCGGGCCTCGTTGTAGAGCTCGCGCCAGTTCTTGGCCGTGACCTCCTCCTGCACCTCGGTGCGGGAGGCGGAGCCCACGAAGAGCATGCTGTCGTACTCGTCGACGTCGTAGGGGCCGCCGGGGACGTCGCTCGAGGCCACGCGGGCTTCGAGGCCGCGAGGCAGGGACAGGAAGACGCTGCCCTTCGTGATGCCGTTCACCTGGCCGGGCTGCACGCCTTCCCAGGACCCGTCGCGGCTGATGAACACCATGGCGGAGTCCACGACGCTGCGCTCCAGGCCTTCCGCGGCCGAACCCTGCTCGCTGCAGTGGACAGCCAGGATGTCGAGGCCTTCATGGGAGTGGGGCATGTCGCCCTGCTTCCCGCGGAGCACCCACCGCAGCTGCCGGTGGACGATGAGGTCGGGGTAGCGGCGGATCGGGGACGTGAAGTGGCAGTAGCACTCCGAGCCGAGACCGAAGTGGCCGATGTTGCGCGTCGTGTAGAGCGCGCGCCCCATGCACCCGAGGGTC
>DATMKA010000097.1:0-4363 GCA_035553595.1 Thermoplasmatota archaeon
ACATCGAGGTCCGGGTCGAGGGGGTGGAGGCCGAGACCGCCGGGCGCGGGGCGGGAGTCCGTGACCGTCTCGACCGTCAGCATCACCTGGAAGAGTGGGGAGCGGGAGGGGTCGCGTTCCGGCTGCAGACGTGTGACCAGCATGTCGAAGGGGACGCTCTGGTTCGCGTAGGCCTGGACGCTCGTGGCGCGCGTGCGCTTGAGAAGCTCCCGGAACGACGGGTTCCCGGACAGGTCGCCCCGCATCACGAGGGTGTTCACGAAGAAGCCCATGACGCGCGCGACCTTCGGGTCCTCACGCCCCGCGATGGGCGTGCCCACGGCCACGTCCTCCTGGCCCGTATAGCGGTGGAGGAGGGCCTGGTAGCCCGCGAGGAGCGTCATGAACAGGGTGGCGCCCTCACGGGCCGCCAGGGTCTTGAGGCGCGCGGCAACCGCGGGAGGAACCGTGAAGGCGCGGCGGGCGCCGCGGAAGGATTGCTCGGGAGGCCGCGGCCTGTCTGTCGGGAGGTCGAGCGGCTGCAGGCCCTGGAGCTGGGTTTCCCAGTACGCGAGTGGAGCCGCGAAGCCGTTGGCGTCCAGCACGTCCCGCTGCCAGCAGGCGTAATCGGCGTACTGGAGTGGCACCTCGGAAAGGGCCGGGGATGCCCCCCGCGAGAGGGCGCTGTAGGCCTCCTCGAGCTCCTGCGCGAGCAGGCCGACGGACCACCCGTCGAAAGCGATGTGGTGGACGGTGAAGGCGAACCGGTGATCCTCTGGTCCGAGGCGGAGGAGGCGCGCCCGGAACACGGGGCCCTTCGCAAGGTCGAAGGCGGCTCCTGCTTCCACTCGGGCGAGCGCGGTTGCCTGGGCCTCCCGCTCTGCCGCGGGGAGCGCCGTCAGGTCGGACACCGGGAGGGTGAAGGGGCGGTAGGGGTGGACCACCTGGACGGGGGTCCCGTCCTCGCCCGCCTCGTAGGTGGTGCGGAGAATCTCGTGGCGGGCCACGATCTCGTTGAGCGCCCCTTCGAGGGCGGAGACGTTCACGGGCCCGGTGAGGCGGTACAAGGTGGGCAGGTTGTAGGCGGGGTTCCCGGGCTGCCACTGGTCGAGGAACCAGAGCCGCTGCTGGGCGAAGCTCAGCGGGAACGCGAAGGTCTCCGTTCCCTCCTGGGCCTCTGGGTCACTCATGGGTCCCGCCTCCCGTTCGCGGGTCGCGCCACGCGGTGGCGGTCCCTCGCGCGCCCATCGAGCGAGGGGAGCGCGGGCGCGGACGCTGTGGCTGCCTTTGCTTCACGCAAGGCCCGCGCCACGGCCTCCACGGTGGGGCCTGCAAAGAGTGTGCTGAGGGGCAGCTCCACGGCGTGGGTCTCCTTCAGGCGGGCCACCGCCTGCATGGCGAGCAGGGAGTGTCCACCGAGCTCGAAGAACCCGTCCCGCAGCCCCACGCGCTCAACGCCGAGCAGGGCGCCGAAGAGCGCGGCCACCTCCGTCTCCACCGGATCGCGGGGCGCCTCGTATGCAGCGCGAGCAGCGCCCGCGCCCGCCGCGGGGTTGGGGAGCGCCTTGCGGTCCACCTTCCCGTGGGCCGTGAGAGGGAGTTGGTCGAGGAACAGGAAGGCCGCGGGGATCATGTACTCCGGAAGGAAGCCGCGCAGGCCCTCCTTCAAGCGAGCCGCGTCCACCGCAGCGGGGTCCGAGGCCACGATGTAGGCCACGAGGCGTTTGTCTCCGGGCGCGAAGTCGCGGACAACGGCTACAGCCTCCTTCACGCCGGGCTGTTGGAGGAGGGCGGCCTCGATCTCCCCGAGCTCGATGCGGAAGCCCCGGATCTTCACCTGATCGTCCAGGCGGCCCAGGAACTCCAGCTCGCCCGAGGGGAGCCAGCGCACGAGGTCGCCGGTGCGGTACATGCGCTCGCCTGGGAAGAAGGGGTCGGGGACGAACTTCTCGGCCGTGAGCTCGGGGCGGTTGTGGTAGCCGTGGGCAACCACCGCGCCGGCGGCGCAGAGCTCGCCGGGAACGCCGATGGGAACCGGTTGGGCGTGACGGTCGAGGACGTAGACGCGGGCATTGGGGATGGGTTTCCCGATGCTGAGGGGAGCGCCAGGGCGGGCGTCGGTGTAGGTACAGTACACCGTGGCCTCCGTGGGGCCGTAAGCGTGGATGACGCGGATGCCCCGCGCTCCGGTGAGGCGCCGCCACTGTGCCGCGTCCATCGCGTCGCCGCCCACGACGAGGAAGCGGAGCGCGGGGCTGGGCGCGAAGAGGCCGGCCGCCTCAAGGTGCGGGAGTTGCGCGGGGGTCGCGATGGAGGTGTCCGTCCCGTTGTCGCGGAAGAACCGCACGAGGGCCGCCGCATCCTGGCGCGTGGCTTCGTCCACCACCTGGAGCGTGTGCCCATCGAGGAGCGCGATGAGCTGGAGGACGCTCGGATCGAACGTCAGGGGGAGGCTCAGGGCCACACTCAGCGGCCGTCCCGCCCCGGCCACCGCGGGGCGGTAGACGTCGCGCTGGACATGCGCGAACAGGTTCATGGCCTGGCGGTGCTCCACGCAGACGCCCTTGGGCTTGCCCGTGGAGCCGCTGGTGTAGATCACGTAGGCGAGGTGGTGCGGCGAAGCTTCGCTTGCGGGCGGCGTTGCTGGGAGGCCGGCGAGCTCGTGCGCCCACGCGGTATCGAGGTCAACCACCGGAACGCCCGGGGCCGGAAGGGACTGGAGGAAGCGGCCGCGAGTGAGGAGCACCCGCGCCCCGGAGTCCTCCAGCATGAAGCGGAGGCGGTCGACCGGGGCCGCCGGGTCGAGGGGGACGTAAGCGCCACCGGCCTTTAGGACGGCGAGGATTCCCGTAACCGCATCGAGGGACCGCTCCACGAGCAGGGCCACGGGAGTCTCGGTGGTGACACCAAGGCGCCGGAGGTGGTGGGCGAGACGGTTCGACCGCTCGTCGAGCTCACTGTAGGTGAGGGCCTCGGCACCATGGGTCACCGCGACGCGGTCGGGGGTCTCCCGGGCCTGGGCCGCGAAGCGCTCGTGAATGCACCCGGTAGCCGCCGGGAGCGGATCGGTGGTGGCGTTCCAGGCGTGGACCACCTGGTGGCGCTCCGCCTCGGTGAGGATTGGGAGGCGGGAGAGGCGCGTCTCGGGGGAGGCCGCGGCGGCCTCCAGGAGCGTCTCGAAGTGCGTGGCGAGGCGGGCCACCGTCTCGGGGACGAAGAGGTCGGTGCTGTATTCCAGCACGCCTTCCAGGCCCGCGGCAGTCTCCTCCAGGGTGAGGGTGAGGTCGAACTTCGCGGTCCGCACCGGCACCGGCACCTCCTCCAGGGGGAGCGGGCCCTCGCGGGAGAGGGTGGCTGCCGCGTTCTGGAGGACAAGCATCGTCTGGAAGAGGGGCGTGCGCGACGGGTCGCGGGCGGGCGCCACCTCCTCCACGATGCGCTCGAAGGGGACGTCCTGGTTGTCGTAGGCCGCGAGGCAGCGGGCGCGAGCCTGCGCGAGGAGTTCCCGGAACGTCGGGTCGCCCCCGAGGTCGCCGCGGAGGACGAGGGTGTTCACGAAGAGGCCGATGAGGCCCTCCGTCTCCTCCCGGTTGCGCCCCGCGATGGGCGTGCCCACGGCCACGTCCTCCTGGCCCGTGTAGCGGTGGAGGAGGGCCTGGTAGCCCGCGAGGAGCGTCATGAACAGGGTGGCGCCCTCACGGGCCGCCAGGGTCTTGAGGCGCGCGAGAAGGGTTGGGGAGAGGCGGAGGGGAAGCTGCGCGCCGCGGAAGCTCTGAACCGGGGGCCGAGGCAGGTCCGTGGGCAGCTCGAGGTTCGGAACCCCCGCGAGGGCGTTGCGCCAATACGCAAGCTGGGCGTCGAAGGCACCGCCCTTGAAGGCCGAGCGCTGCCAGGCGGCGTAGTCGGCGTACTGAACGGGAAGCGGCGCGAAGGTCGCAGGGGTTCCGCCGCGGTGTGCCTCGTAGCTGGCGGTGAGCTCTTGGAGGAAGAGGCGGCTCGACCACCCGTCGAAAGCGATGTGGTGGACGTTGAGGAGCACGACATGGTCCTCGGCGCCCACCCGGAGGAGCTTAGCGCGGAACACGGGACCCGTGCGCAGGTCGAAGGGGGCGGCGGCGTCCTCCTCGGCGAGGCGGAGCACCGCACGCTCGCGCTCCTCGGGAGCAACCGCGCTCAAGTCCGACACCTGGAGCGGGAAGGGCTGCGGGGGCGCCACGACTTGGCGGGGGATGCCACCCGCGTCCGTGAATGTGGTGCGGAGGGGCTCGTGCCGCGCCACCAGATCGGTAAGGGCCGCCCGAAGCGCAGCCTCGTCGAAGGATCCCCGGATGCGGAGGGGAAGGGGGATGTTGTAGAGCGCGCTCGCGCGGTCCCACTGGTGGAG
>DATMKA010000098.1:0-6936 GCA_035553595.1 Thermoplasmatota archaeon
AGAGGGCTCACGCTCGAAGGGAAAGGATGAAAAAAGAGAGGACTCGAAAATTCGCTTCGGCGAATTTTCGAGACTTGTGACGAACGCGGACCCCTGCGGGGTCCTGCGCTCGTCACGTTTTCGGCTAAGCGCGAATCGCACGAGCGCAGCGAGTGCCTGAGCGCGTGCCGAAAACGTGACGAGCGCAGGACCCCGCAGGGGTCCGCGTTCGTCACAAGTCTCGAAAATTCGCCGAAGCGAATTTTCGAGTCCTCTCTTTTTTCATCCTTTCCCTTCGAGCGTGAGCCCTCTCACGCCGCGAGGAACACGAGGGCCCCGATGCCCGCGAGCACCATCGCGGCCACGAGGCCGAGGACGCGCTCCGGCTCGGAGAGGCTGCGAATCTGGGCTTCCGTGAGCTGCGAGATCCCTTCCTTCACCATGCCGGCTTCCAGGGTGTCCCGCCGCGTCTGCAGGTAGGCGCCCACCAAGAAGGCGAGGCCCGCGGCGAAGAAGGAGAGAGCCGCGAAGGTGGTGCTGTTTGCGCGGACGGCGAGGAGGCCGAGGGCGGCGGCGGCGCCGCGGCCGAGGTTGGTGGCGCGCTGCGCGTTCTGCAGCGGTCCGATGGCCTTCGCGTTGCGGGCCTGCCACTCCCGCAGCGCCTTCGTGAGGGCGGCCTCCACATCGAAGGGCACCTCGACGCGCAGGAGCGCGCGGGTCTTCATGATGTTCACGTAGAAGGGCGCGGCGAGGCCCAAGAGCACGATGACGACGGCAAGGAACAGGTCCACGACGCCCGTGAAGTACAGGGCGGCCGCAGCGACCACGCTTCCCAGGATGGTGGCGGCCGCGAGGGGCCATAGGACGCGCCGGCGCCACGCCTGGAGCTCTCCGACGGCCTCCTGAAGGCGCTGGCGGTGAGCAAGGAGGCCAGGATCGTTCGCGGGCAGGTCGAGGGGGGCCATGTGGGGGCACCGGGCACGGGAGCCATGAACCTTATTGGGGGCGAGGGCGCTCCCGGCGGCGTGGCCGACGACGCCCTCGAGAACGCGAACATCCTCCTCCGCATCGCCCCCTACCACCAGTGGCTCGGCGTCCAGCTCGTGGAAGTGGAGAAGGGCCGCGTCGTCCTGCGCCTGCCGTTCCGGCCCGAGTTCGTGGGCAACCCGATGATTCCGGCCTACCATGGGGGCATCACGGCGGCCCTCGTGGACCTCTCGGGCGGCGTCGTCCTCTTCAGCGAGCTGCGCATCCCCACGCCCACCATCGACATGCGCGTGGACTACCTGCGGCCCGCGCTTGCGGGAAAGGCCCTCATCGCGGAGGCGCGGGTGCGCGCCATCGGGAAAACCGTGGCCCACGTGGACGTCGTCATCCACGACGAGGACGGACGCGAGGTGGCCACGGGCACGGGCGTCTACACCGTGAAGGATCTGGGGCGCGCCGATGCGGGGACGTTCCCCATCGGTTAGCCAGGAAAAAGGTGGAACCCCGGGGGGCGCCGAAGCACCCCCCGGAATCGGGTCTTGGGTTTTGGGTGGACGACGTTTAGCGGGAGTTACTCGTCGCGGCGGCCGAGCACGATGACTGCCGCAGCGACACCGGCCGCGGCGAGCACACCCACCGTCGCAAGGACAGGGACGCTGCGCACGCCGGTGATGTCGCTGGACATCGTGGTGACGCCGAAGGCAGGGTCGTACTCGAGCTTCTTGTAGCCGCCGGGGCCGTTGAAGGCGAGGAGGACGTGGACGTCGTTGCCTTCGCCGCGGAGGGAGTGGCCCACCGTGAGGTTCCGGGTGCTGCCGTTCTGGTAGGTGGCCTTGGCGGTGTTCACCCAGCTCACGTAGCCGCCCTCAAGGGTGGCGCTCGTGTTGTCCTTGCGGGCGACCTTGCGGTCCTTCACGAGCATGTCGAGGACGAGGCGGTGGTTCTGAGCGTTCTCGCCCCACTGCCAGTTGTCCACGATGAGGTCGAACTTGATCTCTTTGCTCGTTCCGTTGAGGTACCACACGAGGGTGACGATGCCCTGCTTCTCGGCGTGGGTCATGCGGAGCACAAGGTCGTTGCCATTGCGCTGGACGTCGACGTTCCAGTCGTCGGAGTCGGAGAGCTTCATGGTGTTGTAGGTGCCCTTGTACTCGGTGCCGTCCGTCTCAATCTCGAAGAGGCGGAGGATCTTCACGGAGTACCCGGTCTTGTTGCCATCCGTTCCCGTCCAGAAGACGCGGAGCTCGGGCTTGGCCTTCTCGCCGTGCTTGGAGGTGTGGAACCACACGCTCACGTCGCCGTTGCGCACGATCCACTTGCCCTTCTCCTTGGCATACTCGGCCTTGCCGTGCTTGCCATGGCCCTTGCGGTCGTCGTCATCTTCGTCGCACTGGGCGTAGGCATTGGGGCGACAGTCTTTCTTCCCCTTCTCGCGCTCGTCCTTCTCCTTTTCCTGCTTCTCCTGGCCCTTCGCGGCAAGGGCGAAGCCTGCCGAGGAGACCAGGAGGAACGTGACGAGGAGCGCGAGCCAGAGGGTGCGCGTCTTGCGTGGCATTGTTACCTCACTCCCCGTGGAGGGTATATCAAGGGGTTGTTGCGATCGTCGAAGAATGATCCCGTTACCTTTCGGGCGGGCCCTTCAGGTCTGCCACACGCGGCCCCAGTGCACGTCGAGGCGCTTCCGCAGGTAGAGCCGGATGGCCTCAAGGAGCACCTTTGCTTCGAGCTTCTGGCCGCGCGCCACGATGCTTGGCAGGGGCTCGTCCACCTTCACGCGGATGGCGTCCTGGTGGATGATGGGGCCCTGGTCGAGGTCAGGGGTCACGAAGTGCGCGGTGACGCCCACCACGCGCACGCCTCGCTCATACGCTTGGCGGTAGGCGCTTGCGCCGGGGAAGGCCGGCAGGAGGGAGGGGTGGATGTTGATGATCTTGTTGCGGTAGCGCCAGCAGAAGTCGGGGCTCAGGATTTTCATGAAGCGCGCAAGCACGATGAAGTCCACGTCGTGCTCATCGAGGATCTCCAGGGTCTTCCGCTCGGCCTCCGCGCGGTTCTCGAAGGGAACGTGCTTGAAGGGGATGCCATGGGCCTTCGCGATGGGGGCGAGGTCGCGGCGGTTGCCGAGCACGAGGACGGGCGTGGCCTTGAGCCGCCCCTTCTCTGCCGCCTGCAGGATTGCTTCGAGGCAGTGGGGTTCGCGCGTGACGAAGAGGGCCATGCGCTGCTTCTCCCCGTGGCGGAGCCACTTCACCTTCACGTCCATCCCGACGCCGGCCGCCACCTTTGCGAGGCTGCGTTCAAGCGCGCGAGGGTCCACGGTCCCCCGCCAGGAGGCCTGCAGGGCCATGTGGAAGCGGCCGCGCGTCACCTGCTCCTCGAGGGCTTCGATGTTGGCGCCGGCCTCGAACAGGTGGTTGGTGATGGCGGCAATGACTCCGGTCCGGTCCTTCCCGGTGACGGTGATGCTTGCCTGGACGGGCACGTTCCCCGGGAGCGCGCTTTGGGGGCATAAGGGGTGTGCCCGACCAGGGAACCGGCAAGCGTTAAACCCGAGCAGGAGAATCAGGCGCTTCCCATGGACTTCTCACAGGAGACGCTCACCACGATCCATGCCCTCAACCCCCGCCGTGGCGACCACGTCCGCTCCCTTGTGAAGGAGGCCGTGGCTGACCGCCCGGCCGCCCTCGTCCTCCCCATGCTCTACAGCGAGATGGAGCGGCCCGCCCTCTCCGGCATCCGGGACGCCCTCAAGGGGGTTGACTATCTGAACGAGATCGTGGTCCCCCTCACCGCCAAGGATGAGGACGAGTACCGCCGCGTCGTGGACTTCTTCTCCGTGCTGAAGACCCCCACCACCGTGGTGTGGTGCGAGAGCCCGAGCGTTCAGGAGGCCCTCAAGGGGCTCGAAGGCGACGGCATCCACCTCGACGGGCTGGCGGGCAAGGGCCTTGCAGTCTGGATTGGCGGCGGCGTGGCGAGCCTCAACAACTACGCCATCGCCATGCATGACGCAGACATCGAGGAGTACGACCCCGACATCCTCGCTCACCTCCTGTTCCCCATCGTGCGAAAGGAGATGGACTTCTACTTCTCGAAGGGCTACTACGCCCGCCTCAGCGACGACCGTCTCTATGGCCGTGCCGTCCGCCTGTTCCTGTGGCCGTTCCTCGACGCGCTCCAGGTCGTGACGGGCCACCACTCCCAGACGCTGCGCTACTTCCGCTCCTTCCGCTACCCGCTCTCGGGCGAGATGGCGCTCACCACGGACCTGTTCGTGAACATGCGCATGCCCACCGACTGGGGTCTTGAGCTTGGTCTTCTCGGCGAGGTGTACCGCAACGCCTCCATGAAGCGCATCAGCCAGGTGGATCTCGGGTTCTACAGCCACAAGCACAAGACCGTGGGGAGCAACCCCAACGAGGGGCTGCAGCGCATGGTGGGCGACCTCACCACCACGATCCTGCGCGTGCTCACCGAGAACGAGGGCACCCAGATCACGGAAGGGACGCTCACGAGCCTGCGCGTCACGTACCGCCGCCACGCGCAGGACCACATCCGCAAGTACTTCGCGGACGCCCTCGCGAACGGGCTCGCCTACGACCGTCACACGGAGGAGGCCGCCATCGACGCCTTCGCGCGCGTGATCACGGAGGCCGGCCGCAACTACCTCGCCTCGCCCGGCCGGGAGCAGATTCCCGACTGGCTGCGCTGCCTGAGCGCGGACCCGAAGCTCCCCAACAAGCTCCTGCCGCCCACGAAGGCGCCGCGCAAGCGCCGCTCCGCGGTGCGCGAGGCGGCCCTCCAGGACGCCGAGAACATCGTCTAGGCGGGGTCAGTACTCCGCCTCGGGCTTCTGGCCGGCGCGCTGGCGGTCTTCGTCCACGCGGTTGTCCGACACGAAGCCCAGGATTTCGGCGCACTCGGGGCTCTGGTTGAGGTGCTCGATGAACCGGAGGTTCTCGGGCTCCTCCTCGTCCCCCGGGAGGGGTTTCCCGCAGAACTCGCAGGTGGCGTCGGTCACGGCGCTGGATGCGCGGTGGGGCTTCTTCAGGCTTCCGCTGCCACGGAGGTGTCCCGTTTCTCGCCTTCGCGCCGCTCGGCCTCGGCGAGGCGGTTGGCGGCGCGGATGAGACCGATGTGGGGGAAGCCCTGCGGGTAGTTCCCGAGGTGCTCGCCCGTCACGGGGTGCAGCTCCTCGGCGAAGAGGCCGAGGGGGCTTGCGCGCGCGAGGATGCCCTTGAAGTAGTGGCGGGCCTCCTCTACGCGGCCGCCGAGCGCAAGGGCTTCCACGAGCCAGAAGGTGCAGTAGGCGAAGGTAGCTTCGCCGCCCGGCAGCCCGTCGTCGGCGTCGAGGTAGCGGTACACGAGGCCGTTCACGGTGAGGCCTTCGACGATGCGGTCGATGGTGGAGGCCATGCGGGGGTGCGCGGCGTCCACGAACCCGATGAGGGGGAGCAGGAGGTTGGCGGCATCGAGGGTGGGCCGGTCGTAGGCCTGCTTGAAGCTCTTGAGATCCTCGTCCCAGCCCTTCTCCATGACTTCGGCGCGGATCGTTTCCGCCTCTTCGCGCCAGCGCGTCACGTCGCCGGGCAGGTTGTGCGCCGTGGCTACTTCGGCCGCGCGGTCGAGGGCGGCCCAAGCCATGGCCTTCGAGAGGACAAAGTGCTGCGGCTCGCAGCGCACCTCCCAGATGCCTTGGTCGGGGCGGCGCCAGTGGTTTGCCACGTAGTCGGCGAGGCTTCGGAAGTAGGCCCACCGGGGGCCCTCGGGGTCGATGCCCGCAAGGAGGCCGCACGCGTAGGCGCCCTCGAGGAGTTCGCCGTACACGTCGAGCTGGAACTGCTGCTCGGCGGCGTTGCCCACGCGCACGGGCGAGGAGTCGCGGTAGCCGCGAAGGTGCGGCAGCGTCTTCTCGGGGGTGCAGTCCTTGCCGCCGACGCTGTAGAGGACACGGAGCTTCGCCGGGTCGGGGTCGGCGCTGCGGACGGCCCACTCCACGAAGCGGCGGGCCTCCTCCTTGTGGCCCACCTCGGAGAGGGCGCGCACGGCGAACACGGCGTCGCGAATCCAGGCGTAGCGGTAGTCCCAGTTGCGGACGCCGCCAATCCACTCGGGCAGCGAGCTTGTGGGGGCGGCCACGACGGCGCCCGTGGGCTCGTAGGTGAGGAGCTTCAGCACGAGGGCGCTGCGCAGCACCATGTCGCGGTATTCTCCCGTGTAGGCGTGGGGGCGCGCCCACTCTTCCCAGTAGTTGAGGGTCTCCTGGAGGGCGGCGCGCGCATCGGCAGCGCCGTCGAGGGGCGCTTTCGTCTTCACGAAAGAGCGGTAGCCCACGGCAAAGGCCAGCTCCTCGCCTTCCTTGATGTCGAACTTGCCCACGGCAAAGCCGGGGCCCACCGCAAGAGGCGCGGGGGATGCAAGGGCGAGGGTCTGTCCGTTCCCCTCCGCAAGGAGGGTGCCGTTGCCGAGGGTGCAGAGGCGGGGGGCCACGGCGCCGTAGTTGAAGCGGGGGGCGAACTCCACCTCGAAGGTGCAGGTGCCCTGGAGGCCTCGCACGAGGCGGAAGAGGCGGACGCCCGCGGCCCGGGCCTTCTCGCCCATGGGCATGAAGTCAATGATCTCGAAGGCGCCGTTGCCTGTGCGGAACTCGGTCCGCAGCACGTTCGTGGGGCCCACGTAGGCCGAGAAGGAGGCCGCCCGCTCGCCTCCGTGGATGCGGAAGAAGCCGCCGCGCTCGCGGTCGAGCACCGAGGCGAAGACGCTCGGGGCGTCGAAACGCGGGGGGCACCACCAGTCGATCGACCCGTCGGAGGAGACAAGGGCGGCGCTCTCGCAGTCGCCAATGATGCCGTAGTCCTGGATGGGCCGGTAGTGGTCGCGAACGGGGCGGTCCATGCGCCCCCTATGCAGTCACCTATGTGGTAAAAAGACTCCACCCGGTGGAACCCCGACGCCCTTGGGGCGCCGGGG
>DATMKA010000099.1:0-5371 GCA_035553595.1 Thermoplasmatota archaeon
CACCCATGCCCCTCCGCGCCGTGATCTTCGACGGCTTCAACACCCTCTTCGACGGCGCGCCCACCCTCCGCGAGGCCATCGACGAGGGCGTGCAGGCGGCCCACCGCGCCCTCCGCGCCGAGGGCGTGGGCGTGGCCTTCCCCGAGTTCCTGCGGGCCTACAACCGGGCCCGGGACGCGCAGAAGGAAGCCCGTAAGACAACGAACCGGGAGTTCCCCATCGAGGCCCGCATCGAGGAGGCGCTACGGCACCTTGGCCTCTCCGGGAAGCCCGAGGTGGTGGCCCGCGTCGCCGAGGCCCACATGGCGGGCTTCGGGCGCTTCGCCCTCGTGCACCCGGAGGCCCCCGAGGTGCTGCGGGAGCTGCGGCGCTCCTACAAGCTAGGGGTCGCGAGCAACTACTACCACAGCGCCCACCTGCACACGATCCTGCGGAGCGTGGGCCTCCACGCCTACTTCGACGTGGTCGTGGCCTCGGCGGACGTGGGTTACGTGAAGCCGCACCCCGCGATGTTCCAGGAGGTGCTCCGCCGCCTCGACGTGCGCCCCGCGGAGGCGCTCATGGTGGGAGACACTCCCGAGCACGACGTGGTGGCGGCGCAAGCCCTGGGAATGCGCGGCTGCTTCATCCCGGACCCGCGCGACCCGTCGCCTCCCGCCTGCCCGGAGGCGGACCTCGTGATCCGGCGCCTTGCGGAGCTTCCGGCAGCGCTCAGTCGGTTCGGTCCTTGAGGTCCTTCTCGCCGTAGCGCTTGAGCCCCATCGCTTCGAGGGCCGCGATGACGGGCTTCTCCTCGCCCTTGAGGCCGCGGTCGTCGAGGAAGTACCCCTCGGGGCGCGGGCGCGTCTTCTGCACGGCCTGCTGCACGAGGTGGGGCTTCAGCCCCCCGGGGGCCTGGAGGTGGTAAGCGGGAATGATGTGGCCGATGGCGCAGGCCTTCTTGCGGACGAGGTCCGCGGCCTTGGGCGCGTAGTGGCTGCCGCCCACGGCGACGAGGACGGGCCCCTCGTACTCCTCGGGGCACTCGGCGAGGCGGATGAGGGTGGCGGCGAGGGCGCGGCCGTTGGCGGGGTCCGCCCAGTCGGCCTCGCTCGTGCCGATCTCGAGGTACAGGGTGGGCGTCTCCAGGTAGGGGCCGTGGTGCGTGGCCTCGAAGGCCACCGCGTGGGGAAGGCGGCGCGTAACGGCTTCCTCCTGCAGGAAGCGGAGGGCTTGCGTGAGGAGGCGCGCGGGGACGGGCACGAGGGTTTCGGCCTTGCCGCCGAAGTCGGCGGCGCCGTAGTTCCCGATGGGGTGCGCCGTGAGGCTCTGGGAGCCCGACTGGGCGCGGTGGCGGGACGCCACGATCACGGCCTCGGGCACCTGCTTCACGGCCGCCGCCACGAGGCGGTCCACGTGGTCGGTCTCGAGGTGGCTCGTCGCGATCTCGGCCATCACCATGTCCATGTAGCGGCGGACGGGGAGGCCTTCCGCATCTCCGGCGGGTTCCCACGACACAAGCTCGAGGAGGCGGTCCCGGATGTTGAGGGACGCGGGGTCCTCGCGGGAGATGATGAGCGCGATCACAAAAGCGTGAGCGCGGTTGAAAGTCAAAAAGCTGGGGGTTTTCCTACATTCCCCCCAGGGGCCGACGGAAACCCAGCGCCAGGGACACCAAGATAGGCGGAGAAAGGCCCCGTCAGTTGTCATCACCCGATGAGTGTTCGCCTTCTTAAGCCGTTCGCTAGTGTTCGGGCCGCACCAGCCGCGTCTAGCTCTCTCACGCCCCCCGCTTGCGGAGCACCAGGATCGCGACCGCGGCGGCAAGCAGCCACATCAGGAAATTCGGGCCCGGAACCCCTGCGGACTCGGCCGGTGCCTGGCCGCTCGCAGTATGGGAATCAGCGGGGGCGACAAAGGCGTTTGCCGAACCTCCGGTGCCGTCGGCCAGGGGCAGCTTGGGCACCGAGGTTGCAACCGGCGAGGCGGTCACGGGGCTCCACGTGGCGGCCGGCGTTGCGGCCACCGTCTTGGGCGCGGAGGCGCCCATGTAGGCGAGGTCGTAGGCCCGCGTGTCCATCGCCAGGCGCTCCTCCACGGCCTTCTGGACGTCGGGGACGAGGGGCTTCACCTCTTCCACGAAGAAGCTCGTGTAGGGCGTCACGAAGCCGCCCTCGAGGGCCTGGGCCGTCGCGAGGGCCACGAGCGTGGGCGTCTCGCCCTCCACCTTCATGCGCTCAAGGGTGGCCTGGAGCATGCGGTAGGCGAAGAGGCGCCCCACGAAGGGGGATGCCGTGGAGGAGGCGAGGTCGAGGGAGCCGCCCGCCTGGAAGGGCCCCTGGGCGCTCGTGGCCTCCACCGCGTAGGTGAGCTCCGTCGCGCTCTTCGGCAGGCGACCAACCACCACCGTCTCCGACCCGGCGAACAGGTGGGACACCCTCGCGGGCGTCACGTCCGTGGCCCCCGGCCCGTAGGTGAAGCGGGCGTCCGTGAGCACGGGCGTCGCCACCGTCTCGAAGAAGCGGCCGATGGCGGCGGCGGCGTTCTCGTCGTCGCGGATGGCGCGGCCCACGCCCCCGTTCTCGAGGGCGACGGCCTCCAGGAAGCGCATGTCCACGTCGCTGCCGAAGCCGAGGGTGTACAGGGCGACGCGGCCCTCGTTCGCTCGCTGGACCTGGGCGCGGATGGCTGCAGGGTCCGTCGTTTCGCCCGCCGTGGGCAGGCCGTCCGTGAGGAACACGAGGAGCGGCACGCGCTCGGCGTCGCTGCGGAGGCCCCGCAGGCCCTCGAGGAGCGCGCCGTGGATGTTGGTGCCGCCGCCTTCCCTGAGGTCGCGCACGTACTGTTGGGCGCGGGCGATGGCTTCGGGCGTGGCCGCCACGGAGCGGTCCGACCACAGGGTGACGCCGCTGCTGAAGGTGGCGAGGTTGAAGGTGTCGCCGGGACGAAGTTCCCCGAGAATGTTCACGGCCGCCGCCTTCATCTGCGCAAGCTTCTGGCCGTGCATGGAGCCGGAGACGTCGAGGACGAAGATCACGTCCTTCGAGAGGATGCCGCCCGCGGTGGCGGGAGCGGGCGCGAGGGCGTGCAGGAAGTAGCGGGAGCCCCCATCCTCGTGGACGAGGACGAGGCCCCCGGCGGGCGTGGGGCCCGTCTCATAGGTGAGGCGGAGGGCTTGGCCCCGCGCGGGCGTGAAGGTGGCCGCGGCCACGCGCACCCCGTTCGCGCCCTCGGAGGTGGTGACGAGGCCGGGGACACCCGTGGCCGTGGTGTTGACAATCCCGCGCGGGTCCTCCACCACGACCTCGAGGGAGAGGGGCGTGCTGCGGACGGCGCCCTCGCTCACGGGCAGGGGGAGGTGGAACGTGTAGGCCCCCCGCTCGCGGGCCAGGAACTGCTCGTACCGCAGCGTCGCCGCCACCGTCTCCCGCGGCCCCACGGCCACGTCATAGGTGAAGAGCTGCGCGCTCGACTGGGCCACGAGGCCCGCGTTGCGGCCCTCCGCCTTCGCGGCCTCGTACTGGGCCCGAGCCACCTCCGCCTTCACGACCTTCCCGTAGTAGGGCGTCCCGTTCACGAGGAGCGTGAGGTTCGTGGGGAACGCCCCCTCGGGGACGGGCACGCGCATCTGGGCGCTGAGGGGCACGTCCAGGAGGTTCCGCAGCACCGCCGAGACCTCGGTCACCGCGTAACCGCTCATGATGCGCGTCGTAACGGTCGCGTTCTCGGTCACGGCCACGAACCCGGCCTCGTCCACCGGCTGCGGGGGCATCGTGGCCGACCCGCCCAGGAGGCCCGCGTCGGGCGCGACGGCCCAACACGCGGCGGCGGTGGGAGCGAGAAGGAGCGTTAGCAGTGAGAGGGCGGCGAGGGCGCGCATGAGGCCATATCACCGCCCCCACCGATAACGGATGCCAATCTGTTCGGGAGATCCCGAACCTCTACCGGCGCCGCCCCACGAGGAGGGCGATGCCGAGGGCCGCCACCACCACGAGGAGGAGGCCCGGACCGGGAACGCTCTCGGCCTCGGCGGGCGCGCTGCCCTTCGCCGTGGGCGCGGCCGTCATCGCGGGCGCCGCCGTCGCCGCGGGCGTTCCCGCCACCGGCGTGGCCATCGCGGGCGTGGCGCGCAGGTCGCGGTCGCTCGTGAAGAGCGGCAGGGGCACCTGGAGGTCGTCCACGAAGACTGCCTTCGCGGTGAGGTTCGTCCCGATGAGCGACACGTTGTGGTACCCGGGCGGCGCGGGGGCCACGAGGGTGACGGTGCGCGCTTCGCCGGGCTCGAGCACCACCTCGTGGGCGGCGGCGGGCGTCCCGTCGAGGGAGAGCCGCGGCTCCAAGGTGACGGTCTCGTTCGTGGGGTTCACGACGTCCACGTGGGCGACGATGACTTCCGTGCTCGGCACCACGGCGAGGCTCAGGAGCTGCGGCGGGGCCATCGGGACCGCGGGAGCATCGCCCACCACGAGGGGCCGCTCGAGCGGCGCGAAGCCGTCGCGGGTGGCCCGCAGGGGGTAGGTGCCTGCGCTCGGGAGGCGGAAGGTCACCTGGCCGAGGTCGTCCGTGGAGGGGAGGCGCACCGTGCCCGCGAGGCTCAAGCGCACCGCGTCCACGGGCGCGCCCGTGGCGCGGTCGCGGAAGGCGAGCGTGATGTTCTCTCCGGGAACGCGGTCGCCGCCCACGCTGAAGGCGAGGCCGCGCAGCACCGGCACGGTGTGGACGGTGGCGTTGCCCACGACCACGTCGAGGCCGCGCAGGGTGGCGGGCGGGGTCAGGTGGAGGGTGACGGCGCCTGAGGTGTTCGTGCGGCCCTCGGCAAGCACCTGGTCGGCGGTGCGCACCGTGACGGGGACGCCCGCGAGGACGCCGCGGTCGGGGTGGTACGCGGAGAGGGTGAGGTTCTGGGCCTCGCGGGCGTACAGGAAGGGCGGCTCCGCGATGAGGCGGGGCGTGTCCGTCCGGAGGGTGCCCTCCGCCGTGTAGGCGTCGGGAAGACCGGTGGGCTTGTAGACCACCTGGCTCGTGGCCTTCGTCTCCTGGTACGCCTTGTCCGACATGGGCGGCTGGGGCGCGCCCGTGGTGGGCGAGGCGCCAGAGGAGGGAGCCACGGCGTCGCTCATCCCCGAGTCGGCGTCCGCGTCGTAGGCGAGGCTCGTGAAGGCGCCGTGGGCCACCGTCCGTCCCTTGAACACGAGGGGGATCTTGGTGGGGTCGTCGACGCCCATGAGGAACACGTCACCGAGCGGCGCCACTTCGGGCGCGGTCGCGACGAGGACCGGCATGGCCTGGAGGTTGCCGCGGCCGTCGGCGCCCCTCGCGTACAGGTGGTACGTGCCGGGGGGTGCCGCTGGGATGCGGACCGAGTACAGGCCGTCTCCGAGGGGGGTGGAGG
>DATMKA010000100.1:0-9916 GCA_035553595.1 Thermoplasmatota archaeon
CCTCCCGCCCGTGGACCCCGGCACCAACTGGGTGCAGATCGCCCTCATCGCGGGCGCCGTCCTCGTGCTCGGTGGCGGCGGCTACGCCCTCCTCGCGCGCCGCAAGAAGCCCACGGCCGCCCCCCGCAGCCAGACCCTCCAGCGCATCGAGATGGAGCGCCAGATCGAGCGCCTCGAGAAGAAGGCGGAGGAGGACCCCGAGGCTGCGGCCCAGGTGGAGGCCCTCAAGCAGGAGCAGCGCGAGCAGGAGCTTGTCCGCCAGAAGAGCCGCGAGCGCATGATCGTGGAGGCAAAGCGCGACGACGCGCTCAAGAGCATCGACCTCCTGAAGAAGCGCCGCGAGGCCGGCCAGCTCACGGAGCTCCAGTTCAACAAGATGATGGAGAAGAAGACGGAGCAGCTGGAAGCGCTGGAGCGCGAGCTTTCCGAAATGGATGCTCGCGGTGAGTGAAAACCACTCCGCTCGTTCCCGGGCCGCCTTTGGGCGGCACCCCCTTTTTCTTCCTTCCGTTCGATTCCTTTGGGCGAAGCCTGACGTGGCGCCGGACACTCCCCGATGTCCGGAAGCCTTAAGGGGGCGTATAACTATCGAATTATACATGGCTGAAGAGGATGTCGTCATGACCGGCCGGGTGCTCGAATGGGGCAACTCCTTCGGGATCCGCCTCCGGAAGAGCGACCTCGAGGATGCCGGCCTCACGCCTGGCGAGGAGGTCACCATCCGTATCGAGCGGAAACTCTCCCGCATCGATCTCTCCGGTGTCCCCGCCTTCTCGGGCGGCGCCCCCGAGGACTCGCAGCGTCATGACGACCTCCTCGGCGAGGCCCGCTCCGCCGCGCGGCGCCTGCGGGGGCTCGGCCCGTGACGCGGGTGGCGGACACGAGCGTGCTCTACGCGCTCCTCTCCCGGGACGACGCGCACCACGAAAAGGCGCGGGAGGACGTGTCGGACCCGGAACCCATCGTGGTGCCCACCGAGATTCTCGTCGAGACCGTGGACCTCGTGAGCTACCGCTTCGGGAAGGAGGCGGGCCCCCGCGCGCTGGAGGGCCTTCTCTCGCTGCCCCACGTCCGCGTCGCCGAGAAGGTGCACATCGACGCCGTCCAGCGCGTGTACGCGGAGGCCAAGGGGCGGTTGAGCCTCGCGGATGCCTTCGTGGTGCAGACCTGCCGCGCCCTCGGCGCGCGCCCCCTCTCCTACGACGACCGCATCGTGAAGGCGGCGCGATAGCCCGAGCGAGGCTCTCGCACGGCTGTGACGCGGCGCGGCCCACGGCGATCCCGCGCCACCAAAAGGGCTATAACGGCAACACCATTTGCGCCTTTAAGTAGGACGGACTCAACTGGAGCGTCCGCCCTCACGGCTCAACCTGGATGGTTCGCCATGTCCACGAATCCCTTCCACGCCACCCTCAAGACATTCAACGACGGCGCCGGCCGCCCCACCAAGTACTACTCCCTCCCCGCGCTTGAGCAGATGGGTGTCGGCCCCGTGAGCCGCCTCCCCATCAGCATCCGCATCGTCCTCGAGTCGGTGCTGCGCAACTGCGACGGGAAGGCCGTCACCGAGGAGGACGTGCGCCGCCTCGCCAACTGGAACGCCTCCTCCCCCGCCGACGTGGAGATTCCCTTCAAGGTGGCCCGCGTCGTGATGCAGGACTTCACGGGCGTGCCCGGTGTCGTGGACCTCGCCGCCATGCGCGACGCCGTGGCGCGCAAGGGCAAGAACCCCTCCCTCATCAACCCCCAGGTGCCCGTGGACATCGTCATCGACCACTCCGTCCAGGTCGATGCGTACGGCAGCCGCGACGCGCTCCGCACGAACGTGCTCCTCGAGTACAAGCGCAACGAGGAGCGCTACAAGTTCCTCAAGTGGGGCCAGCAGGCCTTCAAGAACCTCACCGTGGTGCCCCCGGGCATCGGCATCATCCACCAGGTGAACCTCGAGTACCTCGCGCGCCTCGTGTACGTGGACGAGACGCCCCAGGGCCGCGTTGCCTACCCCGACACCCTCGTGGGCACGGACTCCCACACCACCATGATCAACGGCATCGGCGTCGTCGGCTGGGGTGTGGGCGGCATCGAGGCCGAGGCCGCCATGCTCGGCCAGCCCGTCACCTTCCAGACCCCCGAAGTGGTCGGCGTGAACCTGAAGGGCGAGCTCAAGCAGGGCACCACCGCCACCGACCTCGTGCTCACCATCACCCAGGTGCTCCGCGCGAAGGGCGTCGTGGGCAAGTTCGTGGAGTTCTTCGGCGAGGGCGCCCGCACCCTCCCGGTCACGGACCGCGCCACCATCGCGAACATGGCGCCCGAGTACGGCGCCACCATGGGCTTCTTCGGCGTCGACGAGGCCACCCTCGAGTACATGCGCGGCACGGGCCGCAGCGACGAGCAGGTGAAGACCATCGAGGCCTACTTCAAGGCCCAGAACCTCTGGGGCATCCCCCTCGAGGGCCAGGTCACCTACACCGAGACGGTCGAGATCGATCTCGCCACCATCGTGCCCTCCGTCGCGGGTCCCAAGCTCCCCCAGGACCGCGTTCCCCTCACCGAGGTCAAGAAGGACTTCCAGGCCTGCTTCAGCCTCCCCGTCACCGGGCGCGGCTTCGGCAAGAAGCCCGAGGAGTTCACCGCCACGGCGAAAGCCGAGTACCCCGCTGGTGAGACCCACACGCTCACCCACGGCAGCATCGTCATCGCCGCCATCACGAGCTGCACGAACACGAGCAACCCCAGCGTGATGCTCGCGGCCGGCCTCCTCGCGAAGAAGGCTGCCGAGAAGGGCCTCAGCGTCCCCTCCTACGTGAAGACGTCCCTTGCTCCCGGCAGCCGCGTCGTGACGGACTACCTCGACCGCACGGGTCTCAGCACCTACCTCGAGAAGCTGGGCTTCCACACCGTGGGTTACGGGTGCACCACCTGCATCGGCAACTCCGGTCCACTCCCCGACCAGATCGTGGGCGCCATCAAGCAGGGCGACCTCGTGGCGGCCTCCGTCCTCTCGGGCAACCGCAACTTCGAGGCCCGCGTCCACCCCGACGTGCGCGCCAACTACCTCATGAGCCCGCCCCTCGTGGTGGCCTACGCCATCGCGGGCAACGTGAACATCGACCTCACCACCGAGCCCCTCGGCAAGGGTGCCGACGGCAAGCCCGTGTACCTCAAGGACATCTGGCCCACCCACCAGGAAGTGCGCGCCCTCTTCGGTCAGGCCATGCACCCCGAGACGTACCGCAAGCTCTACGCGAACGTCGGCAGCCAGGCCAACGAGTGGAACCGCCTCGACTACCCCAAGGGCGACCGCTTCACCTGGGACCTCAGCTCCACCTACATCCAGGAGCCCCCCTTCTTCAGCCACGAGGGCAGCGTCGACTCCGCCGGCCTCCCCGCCGCGAAGGGCATCAAGCCCATCCAGGGCGCCCGCCCCCTGCTCGTGCTCGGCGACAACATCACCACCGACCACATCAGCCCCGCGGGCGGCATCAGCGCCAAGAGCCCCGCCGGCAAGTACCTCGTGAGCCTCGGCGTGAAGGAAGAGGACTTCAACCAGTACGGTGCCCGCCGCGGCAACGACCGCGTGATGACCCGTGGCACCTTCGCCAACAGCCGCATCAAGAACCGCATGGTTCCCGGTGTGGAGGGCGGCGTCACGGTGAAGTTCCCCGAGGCCGAGCAGATGAGCGTGTACGACGCGGCCATGAAGTACCGCGCCGAGGGCACGCCCCTCGTCGTGCTCGCGGGCGCGAACTACGGCACGGGCAGCAGCCGCGACTGGGCCGCCAAGGGCACGAAGCTCCTCGGCGTGAAGGCCGTGGTCGCCGTGAGCTACGAGCGCATCCACCGCAGCAACCTCGTCGGCATGGGCGTCCTCCCCCTCCAGTTCCTGAACGGGCAGAACCCCGCCACGCTCGGCTTTGACGGCACGGAGACCTTCGGCATCGACGGCCTCACCAACGACCTCAAGCCCGGCGCGACGGTGCAGCTCACCTGGACCAAGAAGGACGGCAGCAAGGGCAGCACGCCCGTGCAGGTCCGCCTCGACACGGCCATCGAAGTGGAGTACTACCGCGCTGGTGGGATTCTCGACTTCGTGCTGGGGAACCTCGTGAAGTAAAAACGCCAACGGAGGGAGCGGGGTTCCCGCTTCCTCCAAATTCTGTTTCTCTCTCCTTCTCGCTCTCCGCTGCTTCGCTGCTTCGCTGCTCCGCGTCGATCTTGGGCCCCGGTCCCGGATCAACGCGGAGCAACAGGGCAGCGGAGCAGCGGAGACATGCCAGCTAGACCGGATCGGAGGGCCCGGCCTCGAACAGCTTCCGCATCTCGTCCGTGGTCCCCCAGTACCAGTAGAACCCGTCGTCCGCGGGCCGGTAGGCCTCGTCGCCGAAGACCTTGCGGAAGTGGTTGCCCCAGTGGGGGCGCGAGCCGTCGGCGTCGGTGAAGCCGTACTCGTCGCTGAGGGTCCAGGAGGACCACACACGGCCGCCTTTCTTCGCGACGTTCGGGTCCGCAGCGAGCGCCGCCACGGCGCGCCCCACGAAGAGCGGTGTCTCGCTCGCGATGAAGTTCGGGTCGAGCTTCGCGCCGTCCCGCCAGTTCTCCTCCGTCACGCCGAAGTGGTCGAGCATGGCCTCGGAGCGGAGGAAGCCGGGGGTGACGGCGACGGCGGTGCCGCCGCGCGGCGCCATCTCCTCGTTGAAGGCGAAGGCGAGACGGATGACGCTCGTCTTCACGAGGTCGTAGAAGAGGGTGCCGCGGTACTGGAAGGCGTCACCGTCCGTGATCTCCACGAGGAGGCCGCCAGGGCGCTTGAGCAGCAGGGGCGCTCCGTATCGGGCGGTGATGATGTGGGTGTGGACGGCGTTGCGGAACATGCGGAAGCCCTTTTCGAGGTCCTGCTCCCAGAAGCGCTTGTGCCACTCGACGTGGGCGTCGCCGCCCCACACGTCGTTCACGAGCACGTCGAGGCGGCCCTGCTCGCGCTCCACGCGCTCGAAGAGGGCCTTCACCTCGCTCTCCACGAGGTGGTCCACGCGCACGGGGATGCCGCGGCCGCCGCGTTTCGTGACGATCTCGGCCGTCTCCTCGATGGTCTCGGTGCGCCCGGCCGTGGCGATGTTGGCGCGGGTGCTGCGGCCGGTGCAGTAGACGGTGGCGCCCGCTTCGCCGAGGGCGGTGGCGATGCCGCGTCCTGCGCCGCGGGTGGCGCCAGCGACGACGGCCACCTTGCCTTCCAGGGGTTTCCGGTTCTGAGCCATGGAGACCGACAGGTTTCTAAATTGGCATTAATTTACGGTTTCCATGGCCCGGCCGCGCACCGTGAGCGACGAGGACATCCTGGAGGCGGCTGCCCGCGTGGTGGCGCGGCGGGGACCCGTGCAGGCCACCCTCGCCGAGATTGGCGAGGAGGTGGGCGTGACCGCTTCCGCGATCGTGCAGCGCTTCGGCACGAAACGGAAGCTCCTGCTTGCGATCTCCCAGCGCTCCGTCCGCGAGGTGGCGAGCGCCTTCGCGAAGGCCCGCGCGCGCCACCCCCGGGATGCGGCGACGGCCGCCGTGGAGGGCCTCGTGACGCTCACGGAGGGCTTCGCGGAGACGCCGCGCGACCTCGCCAACTCCCTCAGTTTCCTCCAGCTCGACCTCACCGATCCCGAGTTCCGCGCCCCCGGCCTCGCCTTCCACGAGGCGCAGCGCGAGGGCGTGCGCGCGCTCGTTGCCGAGGCCACACAGAAGGGCCTCCTGCACCGCACCCCTTCGCCAGAGGCCCTCGCTCGCGCCCTCCTCGTGGCGTACAACGGGTCGCTCATCGTGTGGGCCCTCCACGGCGAAGGCACGCTCACGGACACGCTGCGGCGCGACCTGGAAGCGGTGCTCGCGCCCTACCGCGTGCCCTCGTGAGGCCCCGTTTCGTAAACATCGCGGAGGAACTCGCCGATGCGGCGGTCGTACCACTTCAGGGTCGCGTTCACGAGGCGGAACAGCGGCTTCTCCAGGATGCCGGGAACGCGGAGGACCCCCGGATCCTTCTCGATGAGGCGCGTGATCTCCCAGGAGATCTGCATCTGCTCCTCGAGGACGGTGGCGAGGTCCGCGCGCTCGGGATAGGCCGCGCGCGCCGCCGCCTCGAAGGTGGGCCCGCTGGGGCCGTGCAGGTAGCGGTGGAGCGCGAGGAAGCGCTTCCGGATGAGATCCTCCATGTGGGGCTGCACGCGGGGCCATGCTGCGTGGTGCTTGTTCGCGCGCTGGTACACCTCGTCGAGGGCGAGGATGCGGTCGCGGTTGGCCTGGAAGAGCGCGTCGCCGTCGGCGGGCCCGCCTTGGCGCGAGATGGAGGTCACAAGGTCCACCTGGGCGCGGGTCTTGCGGCGGATCTCATCGCGGCCGATCCAGTGGAGGAGCGTCCTCGCGACGCCGGCGAACATGCGGCCGAGGACGCCCGTGAACTGGCGCCCCGCCTCCGCCTCCACGAAGGCCTCGGCGTCGGCGAGCTCGACCTCGAGCCGCTCCTTGAGGAGGCGGACGTTCTGGTCGAAGGCGGCGGCGCTCGTCACGGCACGGGGGAAGGGGCGGAGGGGCTTGAGGCTTGCGGGGACACCGGCAGGAGGCTTCTAGGTGCTGGGGCAGAGGTTTTACCATAGAGACCTCAGAGGCCGCAGTTTTCCTGCAGTCTTGGGGCCTCTGCGATCCCTGCGACAATCTGAGGACCTCGCACCGCGACGGAACCCCTGACAACCTGTAGCGCGCTCGAAGGCTGACCCTCCTTTTTTATACCTCTTCACGTATGGCGGAGCCAACCCCCCTCGGAGGGACTCTCATGGTTCAGTTCGAGCGCCTCACTCCTCCCCAGTCCGGGGAGAAGATCCTCTACGAGAACGGCACCCTGAAGGTGCCTGACCACCCCATCGTTCCCTTCATCGAGGGCGACGGCACCGGTCCCGACATCTGGCGCGCCGCCCAGCGCGTTCTCGACGCGGCCGTGAAGGTGGCCTACAAGGGCCAGAAGCAGATCCACTGGTTCAAGGTGCTTGCCGGCGAGGAGGCCTTCAAGGCCACCGGCGAGTGGCTCCCCAACGACACCCTCGTGGCCTTCCGCGAGTACCGCGTCGGCATCAAGGGCCCCCTCACGACACCCGTGGGCGGCGGCATCCGCTCCCTCAACGTCGCCCTCCGCCAGGAGCTCGATCTTTACCAGTGCGTGCGCCCCGTGTACTACGTGCCCGGCGTGCCCGCCCCCATGAAGGACCCGAGCAAGCTCGACATCGTGATCTTCCGTGAGAACACGGAGGACGTGTATGCTGGCGTCGAGTTCGAGGGCGGTTCCGAGAAGGCGGAGAAGCTCCGCAAGTTCCTCATCGAGGAGCTCGGTGTCTCCCCCAAGAAGTTCCGCGGCGCCAAGGTCGGCCTCGGCATCAAGCCCATGTCCGAGGAGGGCAGCAAGCGCCTCATCCGCGCGGCCATCAAGTACGCCATCGCGCACAACCTCCCCTCCGTCACGCTCGTGCACAAGGGGAACATCATGAAGTTCACCGAGGGCGCGTTCTACAAGTGGGGCTACGAGGTCGCCACCACCGAGTTCCGCGACCGGTGCGTCACCTGGGACGAGACCCAGACCCAGTACGGCGGCAAGGTCCCCGAGGGCAAGATCCTCGTGCAGGACGTCATCGCCGACAACATGTTCCAGCAGCTCCAGACCCGCCCCCAGAACTACTCGGTTCTCGCGACGGGCAACCTCAACGGCGACTACCTCTCCGACGCGGCCGCCGGCCAGATCGGTGGGCTCGGCATCGCCCCCGGCGGCAACATCGGTGACGGCTACGCCGTCTTCGAGGCCACCCACGGCACGGCCCCCAAGTACGCCAACCAGGACAAGGTCAACCCCGGCTCCGTCGTGCTCTCCGGCGTCATGATGCTCGAGTACCTCGGCTGGATCGAGGCCGCGAACCTCATCAAGGAGACCTTCAAGCAGGTCGTGGACCGCAAGTACGTGACCTACGACTTCGCCCGCGAGCTCCCCGGTGTGGAGCCCGTGAAGTGCAGCGAGTTCGGTGAGGCCATCGCCGTCGCGATGGAAACCGGCAAGCTCCCCAAGGCCCGCGGCGTCGCCGCTCCCGCGGCCCCCGCCGCGAAGGCCGCGCGCAAGCAGGCGAAGGCCCGCGCCATCGCGGGGAAGAAGCCCGCCGCGAAGCCCGCCGCCACCACCGGCAAGGCCGTGAACAAGAGCATGAAGCGCACCACCACGGCCGTGGGCAAGCCCCAGAAGCCCGGCGTGAAGCCCAAGAAGGTCACGCCCGCTCGCGCCGCGAAGGTGCAGAAGAACGCGGCCCGCAAGGCGAAGGCCAAGGCCACCACCACGGCCCGCCGCGCCGCGAAGAAGACGACCCGCCGCTCCAAGTAAAGCCCTCGGGGCGCGGGTTGCGCCCCTCTCTTTTCTTTTCCGTTCCGACCAGCTTAGGCCACGCGAAGCGGCGATGGAGCGAGGGCCTCGCGAAGGCCCTCCATCAGCATCCTCCTTCGCAGCCCTTCGCGCCCTCGCGGCTTCGCGTTCTCTACGCTGCCCGCGGTCCATGGAAGAGCAGAGTCGGACCCTCTGGGCGCTCTGAGACGTCCTCCGCCCCTCTGTGATCCTTCCGGAACCCAGCAAGCCTCAGGGCGACCGGACCGCAAGGGCCCGAAGCCGCACGAGCCCCGCATGAATCTCGCACCCGAGGCAGTAGTCGGTGATGGCGGCAAGGGCCGCAAGCGCCGCCACGGCAAGCGCCAGGCTCCACCCGACGAGCGCCGCCGTTCCACCCGCAAGCGCGAGCACGGTGGCGGGAACGAGGAAGACGAAGCCGAGCCCCGCGGCGAACCGGGGCGGTCCCGGCACCTTGAGTTTCGTGGGTGGCGCGAGGCCGAGGGCAGGGCGCACGAGGCGCACCCACGCCTGGCCCCACAGGTTCCAGCGGGGGCCGAGGAAGGCGGCGGCGCCAAGCCACAGGGCGGGGGCGGCGAGGAGGACAGGGAGACCGAGCAGGAAGGCGGCGAGGAGCGTGAGCGCGGTCACGGCCTGGTTGAAGCGCGGCGCGCGGGGGTCGACGCCTTGGGAGGAGCACTCGGTCATGCCTCCCGATTGCCCGCGGGAGGCGTGAGCCCGCCCCTTGGGGCAACCGGATGGGGCAAGGCCCCGGACATTTCACCGTAATGACTACAATTCAACATCACGACCACATTTCATTATATACGTCCGGGGATTCAGGGGATGGAGAGTCCCATGGTCCGAACCTCCTTCGCGCTTCTTGCTGGAAGCCTCGTCTGCCTTGCCGCCCTCGCGGGCTGCGTGACGGATGCGTCCTCCCCCACGCCCAACGGGGGCGCGCCGCCCGCTTCCGCCACGGAGTCGGATGCGCTCGAGCACCTGCAGGCGGCCCGCGACGAGGCGGCCCTCTGGAACCCCCAGGCGCGCCTCGTGGCCATCCACGGGACGGAGGGCGCCCCCCTCAGCCCCGCGAACCCGCCCTTCGTGTGGGACACGAGCATGGACCCCACGGTGGGCAACGGTCAGGCCCTCGTGTGGACCTACGCGTTCATCGTCGAGGGCAGCGAGGAGAAGGCGTTCTTCGTCTCCATGAGCGGCTCCGGCGAGCGCCTCTACGCCCAGGCCATCAAGTACCCCTACGGGTTCGGCGGCTACGGCTACCACGGCGGCGGCGCCGTCGCCCACGCGGAGGACGCGAGCTCCGAGCCCTGCTGCAACGAGTCGCCCCCCGAGCACCGCCCCGTGCCCGAGATCGGGACCCCCACGATCGGTTCCGGCGCTGCCGCCCTCGCCGCGGCTGCGGGCCACGCGGCCTTCAACGACTTCGCCACCCTCCACCCCGTCCACCAGGTGGCCGTCACCATGTTCGCGGGCTACGGCAGCGCCTCCCCGCCCTGGGTC
>DATMKA010000101.1:0-8416 GCA_035553595.1 Thermoplasmatota archaeon
ACCCGCGGCAGGATCGGGGTTGTGGACCACCTTGACGCCCGAGAGATCCACGCTCGCCTCGACCCAGGAGGCGTGGCGGCCGAGGACCACGACCACGAGGTCGGCGGCGGCGCTTGCCGCAGCCACCGCGAGCTCGAGGGCGGTGGTGCCGCCGTAGTCGAGGAGGGCCTTCGGGTGGCCCATGCGGGTGGAGTCCCCTGCAGCGAGCACGATGGCCGCGTACACAAGAGGCGACCCGCCTCGGCGGTCAAATAGGTGTCGCTCTCCCGGGGGAGCGCTATCGCAAGGGTAACAGGAGAGAAAAGAAAACAGGAGGGGCCGCGAGGGCCCCGAGTTGGCTTACTTCCGGTCGGCCGCGACGGGGCGGTCGTGGAGGAAGTAGCCGTAGAGGGCGCCCGCGGCGATACCGCCCGCGAGGGGACCAACGATGTACACCCAGGCGTTGTCCCAGAAGCCGTTGACGGCGGCGGTGCCGAACCAGCGGGCGGGGTTCATGGCCGCGCCCGTGAGGGGGCCGCCCATGAGGATGTCCGCAGCCACGGTGAGACCGATGATGAGGCCGCCCGTGCGGGTGGTCTGGCGCTCGTCCACGATGCCGTGGACCACGAGCACGAGGAAGAACGTGAGCACGATCTCGATGAGGAGACCGATGCCGGGGCTCACGGCGTCCGCGAGGGCGGGGGTGCCGAGGTGGGTCGCATCGATGGCGGCCTGGCCTCCGGTGATGTTCCGGAAGATGACGTTCATGAGCAGCGCGCCAGCGAGGGCGCCCGCGATCTGGGCCACGATGTAGGCGCCCGCGGCGGGGAGCTTCATGCGGCCGCTTGTGACGAGGCCGGCGGTGACGGCGGGGTTGAACTGGCCGCCGCTGATGTGGCCGAGGGCCGTGACCATCACGACGATGGCGAGGCCGTGGGCGAGCGCCACGCCGAGAAGGCCGGCGGCTCCGTGCAGGATCGCGCCCACGCCGAGGAAGACGAGGGTGAAGGTGCCGATGAATTCGGCGGTGACTTGCTTGGCCATGGTGTTTGCCATTGGATTTCCTCCAACAGTTCCCGTGGCCTTCGCATCCGGCGCGGTGTTAAAAAGCGTTCCCCTCTCCACCGGTTGCAGCGGAAACGGGGCTTCTCAGCTTTGGAGGGTGCCGGGACCACTCAGGGGGCGGATGGGCTCCTTCCTGAGGCGGGAGTCCACGGCCACGAAGACCCCCGTGACGTCGAGGACGGGCCAGCGCTCGGGGTCGTTGAGGCGGCCGCCGCACACCTTGAGCTCGATGGCGATGCTCGACTTCCCCATCCGGGAGACGCGGCCCCAGAACTCGATGACGTCCCCGGGGCGGACGGGGTGCTGGAAGTTGATCTCGGTGAAGGCCTTCGTGACGAGCGTCTCGTTCGCCACCTTGGACCCCGCGTAGATGGCGCCCGCCTCATCCACCCACGCCATCATGTTGCCGCCCCACAGGGTGCCCGCGTGGCCCGTGTCCTTGATGAGGCAGAGGCGGCGGAGGATGAGGTCGTAGCCTTCCATGACCGGCGGCAAATCCCCCCTTGAGCTTAAGGGTTGCCCGGGGGAGCACCCTCCCCGGGCACGACCCGGTGGGCAGCATGGAGGAGAAGGCCGTCGATGACGGCAAAGGCCGCCCCGAGAAGGCCCCCCACGATGAGGGCAGGAAGGGCAGCGACAGGGAGCGCTAACAGAATCTGCGGGATCCTGAACCCGATGGCGGTCACGACGAGGAGCATGGTGAGGAAGAGGAACCCGTTCAGGCCGCCCCAGCGGATCGCGTTACCCAGGAAGGCCGCCCCAAAACGGGGGAAACCCGGCTCCACGCGCCCCACATCTGCCGCCGCCCGGTAGGTGGTCCAGCCCGTGAGCCCCCAGAGCGCGAGATAGAGGGCAATACCGGCCGCCGTGTTCAAAGAGCCAGTAAGGGCTTGGATGTCCCCGAACGCCTGGAGGATGAGCACCAGCGCAACCATCAGGAACGCCGCGTGGAAGGCGGCCAGACTCCAGACAAGGAGAAGATCCGGCGCTGGCGGGTCAGGCGTGGCTGAGGAAGACGGCGGCTCCAAGGATGACACCTCCGAGAAGGACGGTGGTACCGTAGCACCACTTGAGCACGGGGCCCGCGGTGGCTTGGGAGGCCCCAGCGAGCCTCACGACCACCAGGGTCCGAAAGAGCAGGAGCGGCAGGAGCGCGGCCACGAGGACAATCTTCCCGAGGAAGGCGTCGCCCCACGGTGATCCCGGTCCTGCGGCCCCTTCCCCGAGGGCTCCGAGATTCCCAAGCCCCGTCATCACGAGCACTCCCACCGCGCCCCAGGAGACCCACTCCAGGCGCCGAGCGATGGCCGTGGGGGCGGCTTCGTCGTCCCGGGAAAGGAGCAAGTGGAACCAGAGGAGCGCAGCGCCCCCTAGGAGCACCGCCATGCCGAGCACGTGGGTTGCCCTCACGACGAGCGCCACCACCTCGGAGCCGGGGGCTGCCATCATGCAGCAGAGGGGCGGGACTGGCTTGAAGCTTACCGGCTCCCCGCGGCACGGCGCGGGCTGGGATCCCTCAGCCCTCGAGCCACCCCTCGCAGCAGGTGCCCCTCGGGAACGGCCCCGCAAGGTCAGTGGTGCGGGAGGCGCTAGGCCCTGGAGCGGCCGCGGAGCACCGCCATCGCTCCGAGCAGGCCGACGGCGCTGCCGACGCCTGCCCACAGGAGGAGGGTCAGGACAGTCCGCCCTGGAGCGCCGGCGAGGGTGTACCCCACCTGGTCGGGAGGGAGGATTAGGAGGAGGCCGGCCCCGAGGCTAGGCGCAACAAGGACGGCTGCGGTGGTGACCCCTCGGCTCCAAGCTGGATCGCGGAGGATGTTCAGTGGCGCGGTGAGGGCGAGGAGCACGTACCCATGCACGAGGCTCAACAGGGGGAGGAGGGCCGGCACGACAAGCGCGATGGCCGCGCCCCCATCGGAGTGCTCCGTCGGAGCCCCGAAAACCAGGCTGAGTGCGATCAATGTGCCTGCAACTAGGGATGCAATGACCAGGAACCCCACCGCAATCCACAGCGTCCGCACGAACGTCGCGAGACGGGCTATCCTTGCGACGAAAGCTCGTGGCTCCCCGCTCGGGGTGCGAGGCGGAACTCGGAGGAGACTTACCCAGGGCCCTGGGACACCGTCCCGGTTCGCGGCAAGGAATCCCCACCAAAGGAGGCCACTCGCGAAGGGAGCAGCCAGGAGGACCACCTCCGTCGCCGAGAGAACGCCCCCAGTGCCAAGAGAGTTCCCGGGGAGCGCGCTCCAAGCGGTCAAGGCTGCCCACACTAGGTTCCCCGCGACCGCGAGGAGGGCCGTGAAGCGGAGCAGCCGGGCGCCGGGGCCGACCATTGCGTCTACCTTCCCGTCCACACCGGCTTCCGGTTCTCCTTGAACGCCGCGATCCCCTCGCGCTTGTCCTCGCTGGCGAAGGCCATGCTGAAGAGGTCGATCTCGCGGGCGAGGCTCTCCCGCAGCGGCAGCTCCTCGGCAGCCCGGAGGGCCTCCTTCGCGAGCTTGAGCGCGAGGGGGCTCTTCTCCGCCATCTTGCGGGCAAGCTCCTCCGCGCGGCCCAGGAGCCCCTCGGGGGCCACCACCTCGTCCACGAGGCCCCACCGCTCGGCCGTCTCCGCGTCGATGAGCTCTCCCGTGAAGAGGAGGCGCGCGGCGCGGCCGGTGCCCACGAGGCGGGGGAGGCGCTGGGTGCCGCCGCCTCCCGGAATGATCCCCAGGTTGATTTCGGGCTGGCCGAGCTTCGCGCCCGCGGCCGCGAGGCGGTAGTCGCAGGCCATGGCGAGCTCGCACCCGGCGCCGAGGGCGAAGCCGTTGATGGCGGCAATCACGGGCTTCGGGTACTTGCTGACGGCGTCGTAGATGTGGGGCGGCGTGATGAACTGCCGCTGCTCCCACAGGCTTCGCGCGGCCATCTCGTCGATGTCCGCGCCCGCGGCGAAGGCCTTGCCGCCGCCCGTGACGACCACCACGCGCACCGCTCCGTCGTCGCGCATCGCGTTGAGGCAGGCCATGAGGTCCTTGCGCGCCTCGGCGTTGAGGGCGTTGCGCTTGTCGGGGCGGTTGAGGGTGAGGAAGGCGATGCCGTCCTTCACGTCCACGAGGAGGGTGGGGTACTGCATGGGGGCGGGATCGATCGCGGGGTATTTCAGGCTGCGGGCCTCCCCAGCGTGCTGCTGCCTTGGTGGGGGGCTTTAGGGTGCTTCGCCGTAGCGCTCAAAGTCGCTCTCGCTCCACCAGGAACCCTCGTTCGACCGCACCTCCATCACCCACCGGATTTGATCCAGGGATTCGTCATGGTGCACGACGTGGGGCGGCTCAGGCAAACGAGGCACGGCGTCCGCGACGACCCACCGCTTCACCACGTGGTATGCAGGGGTTTCCCCGGGCCCTTTTCGGTAGAGGTCGACCACCGAGCGGTTTCCCTCCAAAAAGCGCGCACCCATGACCCAGAGGTCGAAGCCCCCCGCGGGCGTTTCGCCCAGCGAGGCGAACACGACGCGATGGGTCGTGAAGTTGACCGTAGGCCGGTTTCCAGGAGGCTGCTCCCAGCCGGTGGCGTGAGCAGTCCACACTTCCTCCCACTCCATCTCATTGGAGATGATGCGGGTGGAACGCTCGGTGACCCCCGACCAGGATTCGCGCAGCAGGGGGATGGTTGGGGCGAAACGGCTTTCGTCCAGCCGAGCCACCTCAAGCGAGGAATCGTTGGCTGGCAGCGCGGCTAGGATCCATCGCGTGTTCATGGTGTAGGGACACCAGGCGGAAGGCGCAGGGACGAGGTCGTCCAAGACCAGGAGCGTGCGGTTCGCCGAAGCGTTCCACCCTGCCCCCACGACCGCGAGGGAATAACAGCTGTTCTTGATCTCGGGGAGGATGACGAAAACGGCCCTCTCACGGGTGAAATTGACCTCCGGGATGGGGAGGGGAAGAGGGGATCCGTCGGCCTCGCGCGCGATCTCGCGGAAAGCAGCCTCGAAGACCGACTCGTTCGCAGCCACCACGACGCGGAACCCGGGGACGCCTGACGTGGACGCCGAGACGATGGACCGGAAGGGGATAGGCGTAAGGGCCGAGAAGGACGAACGGCTCATGTTGGGCGGCCCCTGCAAGGCGGTGGGTTCGCGCGTGGGCGCCTCCACGGGGACCGGCACGGGCGGGGTAACGGGATCCGTTTCGGGCTCCTCGACGCTTGTCCCGTTTGCTGGGGCCTGGGTGGTGGCAGGTTCTACCTGGGCGGTCACGCAGCCCGCGAGGAGGAAGACTATCATGAGCGCTAGGGCTAAGGGCGCTGGCTCTTGCGACTGGTTAGGGCTCCGCATCCGCTCACCCTGTCCACTGGTAGAATCCCTGCCCGCTCTTCTGCCCGAGCTTCCCTTCCTTCACCATGGTGCGGAGGAGCGCGGGGGGGTTGAACTGGGGGCCCACCTCGCGGCTCAGGTAGTCGGCAATGTTGAGGCGCACGTCAAGGCCGACGAGATCGGTGAGGCGCAGGGGGCCCATGGGATGGTTGTACCCGAGCACCATGGCCTTGTCGATGTCCTCGGCGCTCGCGACGCCCTCTTCGAGCATGCGGATGGCTTCGAGGCCAAGGGCCACGCCGAGACGGCTCGTCGCGAACCCGGGCGTGTCCTTCACGAGGATGGTTTCCTTCCCCATCTTCGCGCCAACCTCGCGGGCCACCGCGAGGGTCGTTTCCGTCGTTTCCTGGCCGCGCACGATCTCGAGGAGCTTCATGAGGTGCGGGGGGTTGAAGAAGTGCATGCCCACGACCTGGTGGGGGCGGTGGGTGGCGCGCGCGATCTCGGAGACGCTGATGCTCGACGTGTTGGTGGCGAGGATCGCGTGGGCGGGCGCGAGATGGTCCACGTCGTGGAAGATCTTGCGCTTGAGGTCGAGCTTCTCGGGCACGGCCTCAATCACGAGGTCCGCGTCGCGCACGGCCTGGGACAGGTCGGTGGTTCCGATGATGCGCGCGAGGGTGGCGTCCCGGTCCGCTGGAGCGACCTTTCCCTTCTCGACGCCCTTGTCGAGGTTCTTCCGGATGCCCGCGAGGCCCTTTTCGACGTAGGCGTGCTCGATGTCGCGGAGGTAGACCGTGTACCCGGCCTGGGCGGCGACGTGGGCGATGCCGTGGCCCATGGTGCCGGCGCCGAGGACCGCGATGGTGCGGAGAGGAGTCATGGGGCGGGGAAAGGGGGCCCCGCCCAAAACGGTTGCGGCCTCCCGGCCCCGAGGCGCCCCTCAGCAGACCGCGAACATGGCGTCCCGGTAGCTCCAGAGCCAGTCGTACGCAATCACCTGGAGCACGTGGTAGTGGGTGCGGCAGTACCCGCTCGTGACGCGAGGCCACGAGAACCCGCTCACGGGCACGGTGTAGGCGCCTCCCGCGCCCGTGGTCGTCGCGAAGCGCTCGCTGTCCTCCACGTCGCAGTACTCGTTCTCGGGGTTGCAGCCCTCCATGTCGTACCACTGGATGACGGACCCCGTGAGGTTCCGGCCGGCATCGGGGGCACCGCGGTAGCGGGCCTCGCCCGCGAGGTTCACGGTGACGGTGTAGGGGACGCCCCCGACGGAGACGGTGTGGCCGGGGAGGACCGTCCGGCACCCGCTGCTCGTGCAGACCGTGAAGGAGGCGGCATCCACCGTCACGCGCGTCTCGCCGTAGGTGAGGACGCTCGCGGGGATGGAGGGCGCGCTTTCCCCGGCGAGGGTTTTCGCGGTGACGCGGTACTGCACCGTGGCGTTGAACGGCGCAGTCGTGTCCACATAGCTGAGGGCACCGGTCACGTCGGCCACCGCCGCCCACTTGGTGGTGGCGGGGTTGTAGCGCTGCACGGAGTAGCCCACGATGGAGTACCCGTTCGTGTTGGAGGGGGGCGTCCACGTCAGGCGCACCTGGTTCGTTTCGGGGGTCGCGGAGAGGCCCGTGGGTGCAGCGGGGGGCGTCAGGGTGATCGAGGCCGTGTCCGAGGGAGCAGAGCCGCCCACGTTGAGCGTGGTGACGCGGTAGTAAGTGGTGGCGTTCGGGCGGACCGTGTCGAGGTAGCTCGTGGCCCAGCCGCTGACGACGGTCCGGCTCTCCCAGGGCCCCGTGGGGGTGGGCGCGCGCTCGACGCGGAAGGACTGCACGGTACCTCCGTAGGTGGGGCGCGTCCAGTTGACGACCGTGTGGTCGGTGCGCTTCAAGCCCGCGAAGGGGTCCGTCTTGTAGGTGGAGTAGGCTTCCACGGAGACAATCTGGGGCGGTCCCGGGGGGGTCGCCTCCACGCGGCCGTCGCGAGGCGCGCCGATGCCTGCGAGGTTCTCGGCGGCGACGCGGTAGTGCAGGTCCTGACCGTACCAGACCGTATCGCGGAAGGACAGCCTGGTGGAGAGGGTGCGGCCGAGGTAGGTCCAGGGCCCTTCGGGGGACCGGGCCTCGTAGACGAGGTAGCCGCTCACGGCACCGCCACCGTTGTCGAGCGGGGGCGTCCAGGAGATGATGATCTCGTTCGTGTTCTCCACGGGCGCGAAGGCGAGCTCGCCGGGCGCGCCCGGGGGGACGACGATGTTGACGGTGATGACGTTGCTCTCGTCGGGGAAGGTGAAGGCCACGTCGGCCACGGCCTGCAGCGTGTGGGTGCCCGTCGTCGTCCAGCGGTGGGTAAAGGTGAAGGTGCCGATGGAGTTGGTGAAGGTGGAGTACACGGGGACGCCGTCCGCGAGGATGTCCACGCGGGTGAGGGCGAGGCCCACGCCTTGCAAGCGCACCGTGCCCGTGTACGCGGTGTCCTTCTCGAGGGGCACGAGGCCCGGGCCCCAGATCATGGTGTCCACGAAGGGGGCGGCTGCTGTCGCCGCAGGAGCAAGGGTAACGGGAACGGCGAGCAGGAGCACGACGGCGATGACGGCGAGCGGGGTGGAGGGACGGGGCACGTTAAGCCTCCCGGCGAGCCACCGCCTCAGGACGGCTTAACCGTTCTGGGGGAGGCGCAACGGGGGCGCTGCCTCTGCGCAAACCCTATTCAGCCGCGGGCGGCGCTCCCGGGGAGGGCTTCCGTCCGCGGCCTCCGCGGCGGCGCTTGCGGCGCTTGGCGGCGGGCTCGGCGAGGAACAGTACGAGGGGGTTGCGGCCCACCTTGATCTTGCGGGAGAGGCCCTTGGGGAGGATGAGGCTCTGGCCGGCGTGGAGGGGGCGTTGGCGGCGGCCGAGCTGGAGGCGGCCGCGGCCCGAGAGGACGAGGCCGACCTGCTGGCGATCCGTGGGGGTTTCCTCGGCGTAGCCTCCGGGGTACACGATGAGGCGGTAGACCACGGTCCCGGCGCGGCGGCGCTTCTCCTTCACGCCGTGGGGGCCCTTCTGCCAGGGGACGTCCCGGAGGTCGTGGGGGTGGAGC
>DATMKA010000102.1:0-2912 GCA_035553595.1 Thermoplasmatota archaeon
CGGGTTCCCCATCGACCGCATCGCGCCGCAGGCTGCCAAGATCACGAAGGCCACCGTCACCACCTACACGGTGCCGGGCAACCTCGCCGCCCAGCTTCCCTACCAGGTGGCGCCCATGACGCGGACCGACGACTACCGATACATCCTGGAATACCCCTCCAACGTTACGGCGGGGGGCCTCTACCTGCCCACCTGGTACGCCTGGGCCCGCGGCGAGAACGCGAAGCCTGCCTCCGAGTACCAGTGGGACGTCACAGTCACCGGGCCCGCCACCGGCGACGGGAAGGACCTCCACGTCGACGGGATGGGCATCATCCAGTTCTCCTTCGAGCCCCTTGAGGCCGGGACCTACACCATCACGCTCCTGCGAGATACGTCCCCCGTGGCCTCCGCCAACCTCACGGTGGCCTCACCGTGACGGACCTCGTCGTACTCGGTGGTGGGGCCGCGGGTTTCTTCGGCGCCATCCGCGCCGCCGAAGCGAACCCCGACGCGCGCGTCACCCTGCTCGAGGCGGGCTCCACCTTCCTCAGCAAGGTAAAGATCAGCGGCGGGGGCCGCTGCAACGTGACGCGCGCTGTCTTCGACCCCGTGGAGCTCGTGAAGGGCTACCCGCGGGGTGCGACGGAGCTTCGCGGCGTCTTCAGCCGTTTCCAGCCGCGGGACACCGTCGCGTGGTTCGAGGCGCGAGGGGTGCGCCTGAAGGCGGAGCCCGACCTCCGCATGTTTCCCGTGACGGACGACTCGCAGACGATCATCGATTGCCTCCTGGGGGAAGCCCGCAAGGGGGGCGTGGCGCTCCGCACCCACGCGGCGGCGGAGGCAGTCACGCGAGAGGGGGACGGGTTCGTGGTGAGCCTCCGCGGCGGCGCGGCGCTCCGTGCCGATGCAATCCTGCTCGCGACAGGCAGCAACCCCAAGGGGCTCGCCATCGCGCAAAGCCTGGGGCACAAGCTGGTGGCCCCCGTCCCGTCGCTCTTCAACTTCGTGATCCATGATCCCCGCCTGGAGGATCTTGCGGGCATCACGGTGCCCCAGGTGGCGACAACGCTGAAGGTCGGGGACCTGAAGCTGCAGCAGACCGGGTCGGTGCTCGTCACCCACGCGGGGCTCAGTGGCCTCGCGCTCCTGCGGCTCTCCGCGTGGGGCGCGCGGGAACTCCACGCCGCCAACTACCAGGCCACCCTTGTCGTGGACTGGGTGCCCACCCGGAGCGAGGCCGACCTGCGCGCGGCCTTCGACGCCACGCGCACGCAACACCCCAAGGGCACCGTGGGCGCGAACGCGCCCTTCCCCGAGGTGCCACGACGCCTCTGGGAGCGCCTCCTCGCCGCCTCCGGCATCGCGCCCGACACCAAGTGGGCCGAGGCGCCTCGGAAGGGGCTGAACCTGCTCACCCAGCAGCTCAAGCTGGGCGCCTTCCCGATCACGGGGAAGGGCCCCTTCAAGGAGGAGTTCGTGACCTGCGGCGGCGTCTCCCGGAAGGAGGTGGACTTCCGCACCATGGAGAGCCGCGTCTGCCCCGGCCTCTACTTCGCGGGCGAGGTGCTCGACATCGACGGCATCACCGGCGGCTTCAACTTCCAGAACGCGTGGTCCACCGGATGGATCGCGGGCGGGAGCATGGCCGCGAGAGGGCTCACGCTCGCCGAGAAGGGACAATAAAAGGATGAATTATCCCGCGCAGGAGGGGAGCGTCTTCAGCGCCACATGCTGTAGCGGAGAATGAGGTTCCGGATGGCCTGCGCGTCGCGGGCGGTGATGGTCTGGTCGGCCACCTTGCTGTCCACGAACTCGATGGCGTCCTCGCTGCTCATGCGGGAGCCCTTGGAGAACACCGTCTCGCTGAAGGAGAGCTTCTGGTTCTCGTCCATGGCAGTGCTCGAGAGCACGTCGCGGAGGTCGTAGCGGAAGTGCGCCTTGCTGCCCTGGCGGAGCATGCGGCGGCGCTGGGTGGGGCTCGCGCGCGCGGGGCCGCCCTGGGCCTGGGCGTCGCGGGAGCCGTAAGAGGAAGAGGAGGACCCGAACCGGCCACCGGAGCCGCCGCCGTAGCCGCCGGAGGAGGGCCCGCGAGGGGGACCGGAGGCGTCGCGCTTCTTGGGGAAGCAGTCACGGCAATACACGGGCCGTCCCGGGGTGGGGACGAAGGGGACGGTGGCAGACTTTCCGCACGCCGCACACGTGGTTGTCGTCATGGTTGCGGGGGCAGGCGGAGAGGTCGGGTTGGGATAATTCATCCGCAACCCGGTGAGGCGCCAGACTTCATAAAGGAATCGACGGGGCGACTCGAACCCGTTAGGGTTCCTTCAGTTTGTTGAAGCTGGGGGAGGGAGCAGCCGCACCCAGGTCCTTCCCCCGTCGCGAGTGACGGAGAGGCTCCCCTCGAAGCCTGCTGCGTACAGCGTCTCCGCATCTGTCGGGTGCCCCGCGAGAAGGCCCACGCCGCGCGCGGCCGCCGGGGGCGCCTGGGGCAGCGGCGTCCATGCGGCGTCGCCGTCGCTGCTCCGGAGGAGATTCCCCTTGTGGACGGCGACGAAGAGCACGCCCGCAGGACCCTCGGTGACGGAGGGGATGGGAGTTGGCGCCGCGAGCCCCAAGTCCACGGCTGCCCAGGTGGCGCCGCCGTCACGGCTCACCTGCAGCCCTTGGAGGGTGCCCGCGTAGAGCGTGTCCGCGGAAGCGGCCGCGGCGTGGAGCGCGATCACGCCTCCGCCGGGCGCCGTCGAGACCACTTCCCAGGTGCGGCCTCCGTCGCTGCTGCGGTAGACGCGCTCGGAGAAGTGGCCGTAGAGCCGGGAGGGATCGGCGCGGCTCACGGTCATGGCGTGGAAGTCCACCTGCCCGTCGAGGCCCACCGTGGTCCAGGTGAGGCCGCCGTCGCGGCTTTCGCGGACGCCGAGGTTGAACTTGCC
>DATMKA010000103.1:0-19325 GCA_035553595.1 Thermoplasmatota archaeon
CCCGCGATCTTGGTGGTGGATTCGAGGAGGACGCCACACCGGTGCGCGATGAGCGTGGTGGGCGCGCTGCCGCCGAGGTCGGTGGCCTGAAAGCGGCGGCCCCAACCAGATCCGCGTGCACGCCGTCCCCGAGGACGTGCCGGGCGGGGAAGGGAAGCAGTGGAAGGGCCGCCGCTTTCAGGCCACCGACCTCGGCGGCAGCGCGCCCACCACGCTCATCGCGCACCGGTGTGGCGTCCTCCTCGAATCCACCACCAAGATCGCGGGCGCGCAGCATCAGACGCGCCTCACGGAGTGGAGCGGCGAGTTCGACTGGCCTATCCTGTGGTAAGCTAATCCGTTACCTTCGCGAAGCTAGGGGCTGAAGGCGCATGACCAGGAAAACGCTCGTCTTTCCCCTTCTTGCTGGCGTCGCGCTCGTGGCGGGTTGCTTGGGATATTCCATCGAGCCCAACCGTGGACACATCAGCAACGGTCTTGAGACGCCGGTCAACGGGACGTTGGGCTACTACGACGAGAGCGGCAATCTTCTCGAGGAACGCCCGTTCGCATTGGGGCCCAAGGAGGATACGGATCTAGGCACCTTCACCCGGGCTTTTGGGAAATACCAGGTCCGCGTCGAGTGCGATAACGGGATGCGATTGAACCGGACCGTCGAGGTCACGGGGGAGCGGGCAGGGTTCAGTATCCTCATTTCCCCGAATGGCCTCAACCTGGTCGAAGGCCCCGAGTGAGCGAGTGGCTTAATAACGGACCGGCCCCTGCAAGGCGCGTGAACGACGAGATCGTCCTCGCCATGACGGGTGCCTCGGGCGCGCGCTACTTCGTGCGGGCCTTCGAGACGCTGGAGCAGAAGGGCTTCAAGATCCACCTCCTCATGACGGAGACGGGCGAGAAGCTCGTGCGCTACGAGACGGGGCTCGACCCCAAGGACTTCAAGCGCCGCGCCTTCGCCGCTCCCGCCATGGACGACTACTTCTCGGCCACCGCCTCCGGGAGCCACAAGTTCCGCGGTATGCTCATCCTCCCCGCGAGCATGAAGTGCGTCGCCTGCATCGCCCACGGCACCGCCATGGACCTCGTGCACCGCACCGCCGACGTCTGCCTCAAGGAGAAGCGGCCCCTCGTGATCGGCTTCCGCGAAGCCCCCCTGAACCTGATTCACCTCCGCAACCTCACCCAGCTCGCGGAGGCCGGCGCCATCGTGTTCCCCGCCGCGCCCGGCTTCTACGGCGGCGAGAAGAGCATCGACGACCTCGTGAACCAGGTCGTGGGGAAGGCGCTCGACCAGTTCGGCATCGAGCACGGCTTGTACAAGCCTTGGAAAGGCTGAAGCTCCGGATAGGTGGCCTTTACACAGGAGATTTTACACCAGTGTAAAGTAATGAAAAGGGGCAGGCCCCCCTGTGGGCGACCATTAACGCCCGAGGTCACAGCCAAGCTTACGCCCTCTCGCCCGGGAGTCGTTTGCTACAGAAAGCCGTCCGTTGTAACAGGGGCCCTGGTCAGGCCTTTCGGCCCTGTCGCATCCCCCGTTCGGCCCCGCTTCACGGGTCGGCGGCGCACAGGGAGGAACGCAGGCCCTCATGGGGAGCGTTGGGACTTGAGGGTTTCGGGCCTCGCGGTGCACCTGACCCTACATCGGACCTCGCGCGCGAGGTCCGATGTAGGGTCACCTGACCTGGGGCCCCTCACTCGACCTTGAAGTCGTTGACCTCGATGACGCGGGGCTCCTCGGCCGCCTGCTGGGCGAGGACGCGGCGGCGGAAGCGCGCGATCACGAGGGCGCGGACGGGCCAGCGGGTGAGGGGGAAGAGGAGCGCGACGGCGAGGACGTCGGAGACCCAGCCGGGGGTCATGAACAGGACGCCGGCGCTGAGGTAGAAGAGGCCGTCGAGCATCTCGCGGCCGGGGATGCGGCCCTCCTGCATGGCGCGCATGCTCTTCATGGCGCTCCAGGCGCCGCCGAGCTTCATCGTCCAAATGCCGATGAACACGAAGGCGAGGGCGTACAGGAACCCGTACCACCACTGCCAGGACTCCCAGCCGAGGAGACGCATGACGTCGCTCAGGTACGCGAGGCTCGCGATGTCGGCAATGAGGAGGAGCAGGACGAGGAGGCCCAGCACAACAGGGCATGGCAGGGCGGGGGATTTAAAGGGTACGGGGGGCGGCAGGCCGGAATGGACCCTTGGGCGAGAACCCTTTCCCCGAGGCGGCGCCGCCCAAGGGCCATGCAGCACCGACCCCTCCGCGCCCGCTCCCTGCTGCCGGCGGGCCTCGTCCTCGGCATGGGCTTCGGGGGCTTCCTGGACGGCCTCCTGTTCCACCAGGTGCTCGGGTGGCACCACCTCCTCACGTCCTCCCCTGACCCGGCGCTCCGGGAGAGCCTGCGGGCAAACGAGCTTGCAGACGGCCTCTTCCACCTCGGCACCTGGGGGCTCCTCGCGGTGGGGCTTCTGCTCCTGTGGCGCGCCCGCGATGCCTTCGCCGCCCTCGGTGCGGGCCGCCGCTTCCTCGGTGCGCTCCTTCTCGGTGCGGGCGCTTTCAACCTCCTCGAGGGCCTCGTGAACCACCAGATCCTCGGCATCCACCACGTGCACCCCACGGAGGCGCTGGGCTGGGACCTCGCGTACCTTGCCGTGGGTGCGCTCCTCGTCGTGGCGGGGCTCCTGCTGTGGCGCACCGCCGACCGCGTGGCGGCGGACCGGCGGGGCCCCTCTGGCGAGGCGGGCCGCCCGGGTTGGCGCTCAGGTTAAGCACCTCTCGGCTGCTCCCCCCGGCATGCCCCGCGACCTTGTCTTCGGGAACAGCCGCCTCTACGCGGCCCTCGATGGCAACTACGAGCTGCGCGACTTGTACTACCCCCACGTGGGGATGGAGAACCACTCGGGGGGCCACCCGAGCCGCCTCGGCGTGTGGGCCGCGGGCAAGTTTGCGTGGACGCGCGACAAGGGGTGGACGCGGGAGCTGCGCTACCGCCCCGGCACCCTCGTGGGAGACTCGGTGCTCACCCATGAGCGCCTCGGCGTGCGCCTCGAGATCGTGGAGGCCGCCCACCCGGACCGCGACCTCTTGGTGAGCCGCTTCACGGTCACGAACCTGCGGACGCGGCCGCGAGACATCCGCCTCTACCGGCATTACGACCTCCGCGTGGGCGGCAACGACATCGGCGACACGGCCTTCTTCGACCCGGGCACGGGGGCCGTCTGCCACTACAAGAACGACCGCTGGTTCCTCTCCGCGATGCAGCCCCCGGAGGGCGAGGCCGAGTTCAGCACCGGCGTGAAGGCCTTCCGCGACCTCGAGGGCACCTGGCGCGACGCCGAGGACGGTCACCTGCAGCGCAACGCCATGACGCACGGCAGCGTCGACTTCTGCCAAGGCGCGAACCTCCACTTGCCCGGCGGCGGAAGCGCCACCGTGTCGGCGTGGCTTGCCGCCGGACGAACCTGGGAGGACGTGCGGCGCGAGCACCGCTGGATGCGGCGGCAACGCCCCGAGGAAGTGCTCGAAGCCATCACGAACGTGTGGGAGGCCAGCACCGGGAGCGCGCCCCTGCCGCCGGAAGGGAAGGCCATCGGTGCCCTGTACCGCCAATCGATTCCGCTCGTGGAGAGCCAGCTCGCGGACACGGGGGCTGTGCTCGCCGCGAACGACACAGACATCCAGACGTTCAACCGCGACAACTACAGTTACGTGTGGCCGCGGGACGGCGCCTTCGTGGCCCACGCCCTCGCGCGCATCGGGCGCATGGACCTCGCGGCCCGCTACTACCGCTTCATCTTGGGCTGCGTCGAGCCCGAGGGGTACCTCCTCCACAAGTACAACGTGAACGGCACCCTCGCCTCCACCTGGCACTCCTGGCTTCTCGACGGGAAGCCCGTGCTCCCCGTGCAGGAGGACGAGACCGCTCTCACGATCTGGGGCCTCCACGACCTCGTGGAGCGGAGCGGGGACGACGCCCTCGCGCGGCACGGGTGGCCCGCCGTGAAGCGCATGGCGGACTGGCTCGTGGCCTTCCGCGACGAACGCACCGGCCTCCCGCTCCCCTCCTGGGATCCCTGGGAGGAGCGCCGCGGCATCCTCACCTACACGGCCTGCACGGTAGTGGCAGGCCTCCGCTCAGCCTCCGCCCTCGCCGCGCGCCTCGGGAAGCGCGAGAACGGGTGGGCCGCCATCGCGGAGGAGGTGCAGGAAGCCATCGAGGAACACCTCTACAGCGAGGAGGAGGGCCGATTCTGCCGCCTCCGCCCCCTCGAAGAGGACGGGCTCGGCGAGATGGACATGACGCCCGACGCGAGCCAGGCCGCCCTCTTCTGGTTCGACCTGCTCCCCGTCACGGACGGGCGCGTGGAGCGCACCATGGCCGCCATCGAGGACTGCCTCTGGGTGCGCGCGGGCGCGGGCGGCATCAGCCGTTACGAGCGCGACTACTACCACCAGCAGCTTCCCCACAAGAAGTGTCCCGGCAACCCGTGGGTGGTAACGACGCTGTGGCTCGCGGACTACTTCAGCGCGCGAGGAAACGTCAGGAAGGCCCGCGCCCTCCTCGAATGGGTGACGGAACGCGCGACCCCCGCAGGGCTCCTGGCCGAGCAGTTCCACCCCGTGACGGGCGCGCCCCTCAGCGTGTCGCCGCTCACGTGGAGCCACGCGGCGTTCCTGACAAGTTGTCTCCGCCACGTGGAGTGCTCGACGGGTCGTCGGGGGGCGGTCCCTCCAGTTCGGCAAGCATCCCGCGAAGCGCCTGCAAGTAGTCGCGGAACGCGGCGTCCCCCTCGGGCGTGATGCGGTACACCACCTCGAAGGAGAGGTTCACGAGAACGCGGCCCGAGGCCACGTACCCCTCCTGCTCCAAACGCGCGACGTGGCTTGCGAGGTTCCCGTCCGTGAGGCCGAGCCCGTCCCGGAGCGTCTTGTAGTTGAGACGGCGGTTACGGTAGAGCGCCCCCATGATCTTCAGCCGCGTGGGCTGATGGATGACGGGATTGAGCTCTCCCTCCATGCGCTTACCCCTTGACCGTCTCCAGGAGCCCGCCCACAAACCAGGGGAGGCCGCCCGCGAGGGCGCACAGGGCCGTCACAATGGGGTAGCCCACATCGAGCAGGGCAAACGTGGCCGCCGAGGCGGCCATCGTGGCCCCTCCCCACAGGGCGACCTTGCGGCCCACCGGCGTGTACCGCAGGATGTTCGTGAGGCCCAGGAAGACGCCCAGGGACCCCAGAATGAAGAGGGCGCGCACGGGCACGCGGATGCCGCCCGGGAGGTAGAAGGCGGCCGTGGTGAGGAGGGCGGTGAACCCCGCCCACACGAGCACGTGCATCCACCAGCGGTCCTCCCCTTCCCGGATGGGCTGGGGCGCGCTGAGGGCCGCCGAGCGCCACAGGGCCGCCGTCAGGAGGCTCGCGGCCGCAATCCAGGGCACCCACAGCTGGGTGGCCCACCAGGGGAGGCTGCCGCCCCAGGCGTGGCCCACGAAACCGTAGGTGAGGAAGATTCCCACCGTGGTGAGGCCCCAGAGGGCCCAGCAGATGCCCTCGGTGCGTTGCCGCAGGCCCGCCTCGAAGGAGGAGAGGGCATCCAGGTCCTTCACGGCCTGCTGGTAGCTGTACCCAGTCTCGGAGGAGGGAGTCTCGGTCATGGGTGTCCGGGGGCATTATCGCGCCCCCGGCCCATTAAACCCCCCGGGCCTTTGTGGCCCAAAGGGGGGTCTTACTCCGCGAAGGGGGCGCCGTTGGGGTCCTGGAGGCGGAGCACGTACACGCCGGAGAACAGGTCGGCGCCGAAGGCGACGCCGTTCTTGACCTCGACGTCGAAGAACACGGGCATGGCGCCGATGTCGAAGCCGAAGCAGCAGTCCTCGGGGATCACGTACCCGTTGTCCATGCTCGCCGCGTAGTAGCCGAGCACCTTGGGGTCCGTCTGGTTCTCGGGGGTGCTGATGTCGAGGACCCAGATGCCGCCGTGGTAGTGGCTGAGGTAGACGCGACCGTTCTCGATGCGCATGTCGTGGGCGCTGAACAGGAGGCCGTCGGCCCCCGCCTGGCCGGGGTTCACCCAGGTGCTGAGAAGTTGGGGCTTCGTGGGGTCCGTGACGTCGAGGAACCACACGGGCGAGGGGGCCTCGGTGTGGCGGTTCTCGAAGACCTCGCTCCCGACGGCGGCGATGATGCGGTCGCCAATCTGGCTCACGTCCACGGTGTGCACGTAGTAGGGCGAGTACTGGTCCTGGGGCACCCACTTGCTGATCTCGCGGGGGATGCGGGGGTCCGTGATGTCGACGATCTTGAAGCCGTCGTACGCGAAGGCCACGTACATGAGCACCCGGCCCGTGCCGTTGTCCACCGTCACGTACAGGTCGTGCCCGTAGAGGTCGCGGACGATGTAGCTCGCCTCGCCGCCCTGGTCCGTCTCCGTGAACTGGGCGATCTGGGTGGGGTCGGCGGTGGCGTAGCGGCTCACGAGGGTGAAGCCCTTGCCGCCGAGAAGCTGGTCCTCGAGGCGGAGGATGTGGACGCCGAAGCTGAGGGCGTACACGTAGTACTGGCCGTTCACCATCTTCGCGTAGAGGGTGTGGGCGCCGTACTGGGGGATCTCGTAGTAGGCCACGTCCACGGGGTTCGCCATGTCCGTGATGTCCACGGCGTAGATGCCGCCCTTCTCGGACTCGTCGGCGGCGAGGAACACGTACTTGCCGTCCTCGCTCACCATGATGCAGCGGTCGCCCGAGTTCGTGTCGGGGTTCGTGTAGCGGCCCACCTCGATGGGGTTGGCGGGGTCGCTCACGTCGAGAATGACGAAGCCGATGTGGTCGCCGCCCGTCTGCACGAACAGGTAGTTCTCCCACATGTCCACGGCGTGCGCCTTCGGCCACTGGCCCTTCTCCACGAGGGGCGCCCACGCGAGGAGCTCCATGTTGTGGATGGCATCCGCGTGCTCGGAGGCGTTGCGGTGGTCGTGGGTGAGCAGGATGGGGTCCACGGGACCGACCTTGACGCTGGAGCTGTTCGTGGCGGGAGCCGGCTCGGGGGGCGTGATGCAGCCCGCCACGAGGGCGGCAACGAGAAGGATAGCAATCGGGAGTGGGCGCATGGGCTCACCTGAGGATGGGCGGCGAGCGGCCTTGCGTGCTATAAGCATTCCTTCGCCGCGCTTACCCAGTCGAGGCCGTGGGACCCGCCAGGGCCGCAGCGGCCGCCGGGGGCGCCCCCACGTCGGAGGCGGGTGGCTGGACGGTGGAGCGGGCAAACTCCTCGAGGAAGAGGCCCATGTTCTCCTTGATGGCGCGGGCGGCGGCGTACTCCACCATGCTGCCCACGAGGGGGAGCTTGATCTTCAGGTCGCCCTCGCACTCCACGTGAACCCCATCCCCTTGAGGGCGGAATCGGAGCACGCTCTGGCAGTGCAGCACGTCCGAACCGGGGCGGGTGACCACGGTGCGGGCCTCCAGGGACCCGTCGTCCCACCGCGTCTCCTCCACCCAGTGGAGGTCCGAGGGCTTCACGAAGGCCTTCACGGCGGCGGGAACGTCGCCCTTGGCGCGCCAGTGGATGCGCCGGGCCGCAGGGGACGCGTCAAGCATCTCCGCGCTGTGGATGGCGGGCATGCTCTTCAGGTACTCGAGGGACTGGTCGCGGAAGGCCCTGTAGAGGGCAAGCGCGTCCACCGCCGAGACTCTGTGTTCCACCTTGAAGCGCATTGGTAACACCCCTGTGCCCGCCTGGGCCCTCCCCTGGTTACCTGGAACCCCTATATGAGGTCATGGGCGGGGCGCCCGGGCCCAGGGGTCCCGGGTCCCTCCTTGAGCCCTCCCTGGCTTACCAGAATGCGGCGAGAAGCGCTTTCGGGTCCGGTGAGAGCCGATACCTGGTCAACATGGTCTCCCGAGACAAGATCGAAGGCTATCTCGAAGAGCTGAAGTTCCCCATCAAGAAGGAGGACGTCGTCGCCGTCCTCCGGTCGCAGCCCGACCTGGACCCCGTCACGAACCGGCTCCTGCCGCGCCTCCCCGACATCACCTACCGCAAGCCCGCGGACGTTGCCCACGGCCTCGACTTCGCGCGCACGAAGGCGCCCCTCACGCGCCCCCGTTCCATGGCGGGAATGGGCCACCTCGGCGGCATCGCGCACACCGAGGAGCAGGTTCAGACGGGCACCGAGTCCGCCGGCCAAGACGAAGCCACGTGATACCCCGTGGGCTTCTGAAGCTTCAGCGCCTCCAGCAGCTCCTTCACCTTGCCGTCCGCCTCCACGAGGCGCGCCCGGTTCACGGGCGCGGCAGGCCCCGCCGCCTCGGGCGGGAGGAGGCTCCACCCCACGAGCACGGTCCGCGGGGCTTCCTCCACCGTGTGAACGGCAAAGCCGAGGCCGCGGAACACGTCGAGCGGCAGCATCCCCGGGTCGATGGGATTTCCCGCCTTCACGGCGGCCTCTTCCAGGTGAACGCGGTGGCGCGCCACCTCCTCCATGGTGAGGCGGAACCCGAACACGAGGTCGTAGCCGCGGCCGGTCACGGCGGCACCTCCCTGAGGCCCCGGGGGTCAAGGATCACGTAGGCGTTCCCCGGCGCGGCCTTGAGGCCCGCCTGACGGAAGGCCTGCGACGTTCCGGGGTCCCGGATGACGGCCTCCTTCGGAAGCTCGCGCACCGAGCGGTTCTGCGGCAGGTCCCCCGTGGGGACACCGACATAGCGGGGGCCCTTGCCCTCCCCCGAAGCCACGAGCAGGATCCGGTTTTCGCGCACAGCCTCCTGGAACTTCGCGCGGTCCTCCACGACAACCTCATCGAGGGGCGCGCCCCACAGGACGAGCACCCGGGCGGGACCGCGAGGCGCAGGCGGCTCCTGGGAGGGCCGCGGCGGCGCCTCCAGCCCGAAGGCCGCAGGCGACGGCACGCCCCCCGTCCGCATCATGCGCAAGAGTTCCTCCATGGAGGCCTGGGAGCGGAAGGCCTGCCACAGGAGGAGCGCCCCGAAAAGGCCCATGATCACGGACCCGAAGTCGAGGGGGACGAAAAAGGGGAACGTGAGCAGCATGAGCCCCATGGGCCACGCCGACAGCAGGTACAGGAAGGCGGCCACCAGGAAGCCGCGGGTGCCGGGCCGGAAGAGCGCGAGGCCCCCCGCGGCCGCGCCGCGGAACACGAAGGCGCCCGAAACCGCCATCCCGAGCCAGAGGGGCGCCACGGGCGGGTCCGCGAGGGTGCCCGCCGCGAAGTAGAGACCGAACACGATCCAGAACACGCACTGGATGGCGTTCATGACTCGCAGGCCGGAGGCGGGGTTCACAGGGCGGAGAGGGCGGATCCCCTCTTAAGGGCCGCGGCGGCCCTCCCGTGGCGTTTCCTTGCGGCGGGGGAACGACCACCCGTGTGGGTGGATGCTTTGCCCCGCAGGGCAACGGCTATCTCCACCGAAGTGGCTGCCCCAGGAGCCGGAGGTTTCTCCATGACTCCGAACACGAAATCGATTGCCGCCATGCTCGGGTGCGTCCTGCTCGCAACCGTTGCCTTGTCCAGCCTATCCATGAGCGCCCCGGGGGACGCGGCGCGGCCGCACACCCCCACCCAAAGGGTCCAGGTCCACATCGAGGGCCTTCCCGCAACAACATTCCTCGCGGTGAACGGGCTCGAAGCAGAAACGGAGGTCATCCAGTACGTTGATGGCGCCGACGGCACCGTCCGGATGCTCCCGGGAAAGACAAGCTACGCTCCCATCACCCTCTCGCGGCCTTTCACCGGCAACACGGACCTCTGGAACTGGTTCGCAAGCGCCGCCGAGGGCCAGGTGGAGCGCCGCGACGTCGCCATCGTGATCGTGGACGGACAAGGGCAACCCCTGGGGAGCTACCGGCTCGAAAACGCCTGGCCGGTCAAGTACTCGAACCCCCACCTCAAAGCGAGCGGAAACGAGGTGGCGGTGGAAACCGTGGAACTCGTTTACGAGGATCTCACCCTCTCAAGCGGGGACGAGGACGACAACTAAGGGTCCATGAGCCCGTGAGGGCGCCCGGGGAACCCCGGGCGCGGTGGTCGGCTTACCCGATGGACCCGACCATCTCCATCTCGATGAGGCGGTTCAGCTCGACCGCGTACTCGAGGGGGAGCTCCTTGGTGATGGGCTCGATACGGACGACCTGCGGGTCGTCCTATCTCGCCCATCATCAGGAATATGCGTCGGTTTTAGCCGATGCTGCCCACCATCTCCATCTCGATGAGCCGGTTGAGTTCCACGGCATATTCGAGGGGGAGCTCCTTGGTGATGGGCTCGATGAAGCCGTTCACGATCATGACCGTGGCCTCCTCCTCGCTGAGCCCACGGCTCATGAGGTAGAAAATCTGGTCCGCGCTGACCTTGCCCACGGTGGCCTCGTGGCCGATGTTCACGCGGTCGTTCATGATCTGCATGTCGGGGATCGTGAAGTTCTTGCTCTTGTCGTCGAGCAGGAGCGCGTCGCAGTTCACGTTCACCGTGACGTCCTTCGCGTTGGGCGCCACCTTCACGAGGCCGCGGTAGGTGGTGATGCCGCCGTCCACGGCGATGCTCTTGCTCTGGATGTTGCTCGAGGTGCGGGGGGCGAGGTGGATGACCTTGGCGCCCGTGTCCTGGTTCTGGCCCTTGCCCGCGAAGGCGATGCCGATGTGGTCGGCGCGAGCGCCCTCCCCCTTCAGGATGGAGGCAGGGTAGAGCATGGTGACGCCGCTGCCGAGGTTGCCGCCCACCCACTCCATGAAGCCGTTCTTCTCGATGATGGCGCGCTTCGTGTTGAGGTTGTAGGTGTTGCGGCTCCAGTTCTCGACGGAGCTGTAGCGGGCGCGGGCGCCCTCGCCCACGAAGACCTCGACGCAGCCCGCGTGGAGGTTGTTGATGCCGTACTGGGGAGCGCTGCAGCCCTCGATGTAGTGCACCTGGGCGTTCTTCTCGACGATGATGAGGGTGTGCTCGAACTGGCCGAAGCCGCCCGCGTTCATGCGGAAGTAGGCCTGCATGGCCTGGGGGACCTTGACGCCCTCGGGGACGTACAGGAAGGTGCCGCCCGAGAAGACGGCGCCGTGGAGGGCCGCGAACTTGTGGTCGCTCGGGGGGACGCACTTGTTCATGAAGTACTTCTTCACGATCTCGGGGTGCTTCTGCACGGCCACGTCGAAGTTCTCGAAGATGATGCCCATCTTCTTCCACTCTTCGGCGAGGTTGTGGTACACCATCTCGGACTCGTACTGGGCGCCCACGCCCGCGAGGTGCTTCTCGGCGTCGGGGATGCCGAGGGCCTCGAAGGTCTTGCGGATGTCCTCGGGCACGTTGGACCAGGCGTTGGTCTCCTTCGTGTCGGGAGCTCCGTAGTACGTGATCTTGGAGAGGTCGAGGTTGCTGATGTCGGGGCCCCAGTTGGGGAGGGGCTTCTGGTGGAAGATCTCGAGGGCCTTGAGGCGCTTCTCGAGCATCCAGCGGGGCTCGCCCTTGAGCTCCGAGATCTTCTCGACGACCTCGCGGGTGAGGCCTTCGCGGGCCTTGTAAGCAAACCGCTCCTCGTTCTTGTGATCGAACATCTCGCGGTTGATGCTGCGAATCTGTACCTGCTCGGTCGCCATGAAGAATTCCTCCGGCGGCATCTGGCCTCTTGGGCGGAAGCCTGGCTATAACGCCGTTATCCGATGTTGGCGCATTCGCCGTGACCGTATATGAAGTTACTGCTGGATGGCTGGTGGTCGGGTTTAAATGGGGCCCTTCCAGGAAAGGAAGCGTCACACCTGTTGGCAGGGCCAAATCCTTTTGAGCGGCCGTCCCCATGGCCGCACCATGGCGGGGCCCCGGCTCAGCATTCTTCTCGGCAAGGGCGGCGTGGGACGCACCACTGTGGCCACCGCGCTCGCCGCCGGCCTGGCCTCCCAGGGGAAGCGCGTGCTCCTGCTCGGCGCCGTCTCCAACGCCGACGTGGAGGCCCGCCTCCGCAACGAGGCGCGCGGCATCCAGCTCCAGGGCCGCCTCGAGTTCCGCGAAGTGAACTCCCGGGCCCTCGTGGACGAGCTCGCGCGCACCATCCTCGCCATGGGCCCCATGACGGACTTCATCCTCAAGCACCCCGCCTACGACTCCATGGTGGGAATCATGCCGGGGGTGCACGAGCTTGCGCTCCTGAACCTTCTCTACAACCTCCAGAAGGGCAACGAGTTCGACCACATCATCCTCGACGGGCCCGCCACGGGCCACGGCCTCCACTTCCTCGAAGCCCCCGAAAAGAGCAGCCCCATCATGGCCGGAAAGCTCCGCGAGCGCGCCGAGGCCATCCGCGCCATGCTGCAGGACCCGGCGGCCACCGAAATGATCGTGGTGACCACGGCCGAGGAGATGCCCGTCCGGGAGACGCTGGAGCTTGCCGCCGCGATCCGCCGCGGCGGCTTCCACCTGGAGCACGTGGTCGTGAACCGGTGGCTTCCCGCCGTCCTCGACCACCCCGGCGCCGCCCGCGTGCTGCGTTCCCTCGCCGAGGACGAGGCGCAGCGCGCGAAGCTCAGCCGCTCCATCGCCCACAAGTCCCGCATCAACGTGGACCAGCTCGTGACGGCCCTCACGCTCGTGAAGGGGCAGCGCGACGAAGCGCTCGAGCACCGCGGCACCCTGGAGAGCCTGCAGGTGCCCCTCAGCATCGTCCCCCTTATCCCTGACCCCGAGGGCCGCCTCATGAAAGTGTGGGACGCCCTGGCCCTCAAGCCCCGGGAGGTGGGGGCGTGAAGCTCGAGGACCAGTTGGCCATGAAGCAGCTCGTGGTGTTCCTCGGCACGGGCGGCGTGGGGAAGACGACGGTGGCAGCAGCGGCGGCCTACCATGCCTCCCAGGGCCGCAAGACCCTCGTTCTCACGATCGACCCCGCGCGGCGCCTTGCCGACGCGTTGGGCGTGAAGCTCGGGAGCGAGCCCGTGGAGGTGACGCCGAACTTCCACGCGCAGATGCTCGACACGAAGGCGGCGCTCGACAAGCTCATCACGCGCTACGCGCCCTCGCCAGAGGTTCTCCGCCGCATCTTCGCCTCGAAGTTCTACCAGCAGCTCTCCGACGCCTTCGCGGGCTCGGAGGAGTTCGTGGCCATGGGCACCCTCCACGACATCCTCCAGGACGGGAAGTACGACCTCGTGGTCGTGGACACGCCCCCGAGCAAGCATGCGGTGGATTTCCTCGCCACGAACGCGAAGCTCATCCGCGTCTTCGAATCGGGCCTCGTGAAGTACCTGTTCAAACCCACGAAGTTCCTCCGCCTCGGCTCCGGCTACCTCGCGAACGTGCTCGCGCGCTGGACAAGCCAGGAGTACCTGAAGGAGGTGGCGGACTTCATGGGCACCTTCGACCAGATGTTCCTCGACATGGAGAAGCGCGTACGCGCCATGCAGGCCATCCTCGTGGACCGGCAGCGCACGAGCCTCAACATCGTGACCAGCGCCGAGTACGAGTCCATCCCCATGACGCAGGGCCTCTACAACGAGGTCACGAAGGAGCTGAAGCTCCGCGTGGACGCCTGCATCGTGAACCGGTACCTCCCGCGCCTGAAGGGCATGGAGGCCGTGGTGGACCTGAGGGAGGACAAGGCCTTCCGGCAAGGCGCGGTGCGGCGCGTCACGGAAGCGACGGGCGCCAACGCGGAAGACGCCGAGGCGTTCATCCTGGATGCGGTGCGCGCGGCCCAGTTCTACGAGGTGCTCGCAACCCAGCACGAGACGAACGTGCGCGCGCTCCAGGCGAGCGTGAGCGCCGAGTTCCACTTCATCCCCGCGCTTCCGCACAGCGTCCACACCCTTGAGGGCCTCCGCGCCATCAGCGAGCACCTCCTGGGTCGCCCCGGTGCCCGCTCGGGCAGCGTGCCCGCAAGCGCGAACCCTTAAGCGTGCGACCAGCCCCGAGAGGGGCCGATGAAGCCTGTTCTTCTTGTTGCGCTCGCCCTCGCGGCCACTGCGCTTGCCGGATGCACCTCCCCCGAAACGGAGGCGCACAACAGCTTCGTGGACCTCGGGGCGGCGCCTTCCGCGGCGCCCCGATAGGACGAACCGCAGTTCGTCCGTGAGTACAACCCCCTCGTGGACCGCCTCGCCGCCACCGGCCAGACGGAGAGCAAGGCCTGGAACGACTGGGTGAACGGCACCATCACCCAGGACCAGCTTGTCCAGACCCTCAACGCGTCCTTGAACGAGACGCGCGACATCACGGCCGACCTGCGCGCCCTCACCCCGCCCGAGAACTGGAAGGAGGCCCATGCCGCGGCCGTGGTGGCCTTCGAGGCCTGGGTGGACGCGGGCGAGCTCGCCGTCACGTGCGCTCAAACCGGGGACCTCGACTCCGAGGATTGTCTCGCCCACGACCAAGCCATCGAGAAGGCGGAGGCCGCCCAAGCCGCGGCCAACGCGAAGGTGGACGAGGCCAACCGCGAAGCGGGCGCTGAGTAGGCCTCAGACCTTCCGCGCCACGGCGCCGTCCGCGAGCTCTTCGAGGGCGCGGCGGTACTCGCTCGGGGGAAGCACGGCGAGGTGGGCCTTGGCGCGCTTCACGTAGTTCTGCGCGACGGCCTCGGCGCGGGCGAGGGCGCCCGTGGTCTCGAGGAACTCGCGGCGCTCGTCGCGGCCCTGGGGGAGGCTCCCCTCGGAGGCGGCGCGCGCGAAGATCGCGGGAAGGGTCATCACGGTGTTCTGCGCGTCGAGGCCCACGGGCTTCCCCGTCTCCTCGGGCTTGCCCCACACGTCCAGGAGGTCGTCCTGGATCTGGAAGGCGATGCCGAGGTCGAGGCCGTAGTTGCCGAGGGCGCGCACCACGGGCTCGGGGGCGCCCGCGAGCACCGCGCCCACCATGGCGCAGGCTTTGATGGGGTAGGCCGTCTTTTTCGCGATGATCTTGAGGTACTCCTGCATGGGGAGGTCCTCACCGCCCGCAAGGCGGCCCTCGAGGACCTGGCCCTCAGCGAGCCGGGTGCACGCCTCGGTCGTGATCTGGATGCAGCGGTAGCCGAGGCGACCGCTGAGGCCGAAGCCGCGCGTGAACAGGAAGTCGCCGGCCACGATGGCCTGCCCGATGCCGTACTGCACGTGCAGGGTGGGCTTACCGCGGCGCAGATCCGACTGGTCCATGATGTCGTCGTGGACGAGGGTGGCCGTGTGGATGAGCTCGAAGGCGGCGGCAGCCTCGACGACGCGGCGGTAGGGTGTGTCCTGGTGCAGCGACGCCTCGCGACCGCCACAAGCGCCGAAGGCAAGAATGGCCACGCGGGGGCGCAGGCGCTTGCCGCCCGCAAACGTCACCTCGTGCGCCATGGCTGCCAGGCGCGGGTCCTCGCACTGGGTCTCGTGCGCCATCACGGATTCGACGGCGGCAAGAGCGCGGGGGAGGTGGACGAGGGCAGCATCTGCGGCGTGGTCCTGCCGCAGCGCAACCTCGGAGGGCGGGGGAGTGGTGGTCACGCGTGCACCGCACCTGGGGAGCCAGCGGGATATTAAAAGGCTTATCCTCCGACAACAACCTGAAAAGGGTTGATAGCCTGAACCAGGCAAGGCGTGCAAACGCTTATGCAGGACAGGCGGCCAACCTGGGGGGCATGCGCCGCCTCGGTCGCGGGTACCACGGGGGTGGTCCGCCCCAGCGTCCCCACATCCAGCTCCGGGATGCCGCCCTCCTCGCGGCTGGCCTATGGCTCCCCTTCTCGGGGCTCCTTGCCGCCGTGGCCTCCCTGGAGGCTGCAGCGCTCACGGCGCTCCTCGGCGTCGGGGCCAACGGCCTGCTCGCCGCCTACTGGAACCGCATCCCCACGGCAGTAGGGCCAAGCTTCCGCCACCGCGCCACCGCCTGGTCGGCCTTTTCCCTCTGGCAGGCGGGGGGCCTCATGCTGCTGCTTGCAAGCACCTCCACCTCGGAGGCCCACGTCGGGGCCGTGGGAGGCTACCTGCTGCTCCTTGCCGCTCTCCTCGCGGTGGAGCACTTCGGGACCGCGCTCTACCTCACGCGCGCCACCTGGATGCCCCGCGTCCGGTGGGCGGCGGGCCTCCTCGCGGTAGCCGCCATCCCCCTGCTTCTCGCGGTGTTCTTCGTGGCCCTTTCCTTCCGCGGCGAGGAGCTCCACCACTACCGCGAGCTCGGGCTCCAGCTCCTTGGTGCGGGCTTCCTGCTGCCAGGGCTCCTCGCTGCCGGTTTCCTGGGCGCTCCCGCGCAGCGCTACGCCGCCTAGGGCTTGCGCGCGACGTGCATCATGACGGCGCCGCGCATGAGGGGGACGTGCCGCACGTCCTCGAAGCCCGCGCGCTGCAGTCGGCCCGCGATCTGCGCGGGCGTCTCCACCATCTGCACCGTCTCCGACAGGTAGGTGTAGGCCTGGCGGTCCTTCGAGAGCCACGCGCCCACCTTCGGCATCACGCGGAAGAAGTAGAACCGGTAGAGGGGGCCCATGACCTTCCCGGGGGGCCGGGAAATCTCGAGGCTCACGAACCGTCCGCCCGGGCGGAGCACGCGGTGGGCCTCCCGGAAGAACAGGTCGAGGTCCTTCACGTTCCGCAGCACGAAGGCCGTGACGGCGCCCCCCGCGCTCCCCGATTTCACCGGGAGGGCAAGGGCGGACCCGTGGGTGGGCTCCACGGGGAGGTTGCCGCGCTTGGCGGGAATGAACGTCAGCATCGCGCGCGCAAGGTCGAGCGCAACCACGCGAGCGCCGCGGTGAGCCCGCGCCACTTCGAGGCTGAGGTCGCCCGTGCCCGCGCCGAGGTCCACCACGACGTCGCCCTCCCGGAGGTCGAGCTCGCGCGCGGCGCGGCGGCGCCACCGCTGATCCATCTTCATGGACATCACGCGGTTGAGAAGATCGTACCGCGGGGCGATGCGGTTGAACATGCCCTCCACGTACTGCTCCTTCTCGTCGCCCTTCAGGGTCGCGGGGCGCTCCGGGCTTGCCGCCATCACCTGGGGCGAGGCGGGCGGGCGGGATAAGGTTTGTCCTGCGGGTGGGACGAGCGGTCCCAGGGAGGATGTCGGCCAGAGGCAATGCGTGAGCGCTCGATACCCCGCCAGTTACAAACGGCTATGGCATGCGATAGCACTCGGGGCATCATGCGCGGCCGCGTTCTGGTGTTGCTCATTCCGATCCTTCTCTCGCCCGTGGCGGCAGCCTCGGACACCATGGAGCGACCACGGTGGCAGGTTGGGGATGAATGGGACTTCTGGGTCACGGGGCAACACCAGGGCCCCAACGGCCCCGAAGCCTTCGCGTACATTGGAAAAATGGGCATCGTGGGAAGAGAGACCCTGACCGTGGAGGGCGAACTGGTTCCCGCGCTCCGGTTCGTCGAGGTGAGCCAAGGCGTTCCCCCAACGGACTCGCCCTCAGACTGGGCTGGAAAACAGGTGGACTTCCGTGACGGCGCGCGCTTCACCTGGGTTCGGGAGTCCGACGGCTTCACCCTTCGAAGGGCCGGCTATCACATGAATCAGGACGGGCAGCCGGTGAAGAATACCGACGTGACCTACCCTGGAGGCTGCAACGACTACCAGTGGCCCTATTTCGTGGGTAAGAGCGTCACGCTCGCTTGCACCCAGAATGGGCTCATGCATGGTGAGTCCCGCCAGGCCGACTCCTTCAGTTTCCCCGTGAAGGTCGTCGGCCATGAGAACGTCTCCGTCCCCGCGGGGACGTTCCACACTTTCGTCCTGGAGAACGGCGGCGAGCGACAGTACTACGCGGCCGAAGCCTGCTGGCGCGTCAAGGCAGAGGGCCTCCACGGCAACCCCATCCACATGGAACTGCTCGGTTTCCGATGCGGCACCGTCACGCGTGGCCTACTGTCCACGACGGCGGCAGGTTTTGATCTCAGGGCGCTCCAGGTGCCTGGGGAGGGCGTGGATCCACCCACGAACCCGACGCCAGGCGTCCCCATCGTCGCCCTCCTCATCGCCTTCGTGGTGCTCGCCACAGTCGTCCGCGTCGCGGGCCAGCGAAAGTGAGCCCACGTTCGGGGGACCCCGGGGGCCGACACCTTCAAATCGCACCATGGGCCTCGCCCCGCCATGCAGAGCCCCCTGGCGGCCCAAACGGGCAGCGGCGGAGCAACAACCCCCATCCTCTCCGTCGGTCACAGCCCCGACCCGGATGACGCGTTCATGGTATACGGCCTCGCGAAGGGCAAGACCGTCATCCCGGGCACCACGATCCGCCTCGTTCCCCAGGACATCGAGACGCTCAACCGGTGGGCCTTCGAGGAGCACCTGGACGTGACGGCGATGTCCGCCCACGCCTACGCGCGGCTCAGCGACAAGTACGCGCTCCTCGCGCAGGGCTCCAGCTTCGGCGACGGCTATGGTCCCCTCGTGGTGGCGCGCCCCGGCACGACGCTGCGGGACCTCGGCCGCAACGCGCGCATCGCCATCCCCGGCGAGCTCACGAGCGCCTACCTCGCGGCGCGCCTCGCCCTCTCCGACTTCACCCCCATCTCCTTGCCCTTCGACCGCATCCTCGCCGCCGTTGCACGCCGCGACGTCCAGGCGGGCCTCATCATCCACGAGGGACAGCTCACCTACGCGAAGCACGGTGTCGAGAAGCTCCTCGACCTCGGCGCCTGGTGGAAGCGCGAAACCGGCCTCCTCCTTCCCTTGGGCGTGAACGCTATCCGCAAGCGGCTCGACCCCTACGCGCGCGCCGCCCTCGCCCGCGCCGTCCGCGAGAGCCTCGAGTACGGCCTCACCAACCGCAAGGAAGCCATCCAGTACGCCCAACAGTTTGGTCGCGGCATCGACGCCGCCACCGCCGACCGCTTCGTCGACATGTACGTCAACGCCCACACCCGCGACCTGCGCGAGCCCGAGCTGCGGAGCCTCCAGGTCTTCTTCCAGCGCGCCTACGACGGCGGCTACCTCCCGCGGCCCGTGGCCCTGGAGGTTGTCCGCGGGTGACCGACCTCTTCCTGCGCGACTCTCCCATCCTCACACCCCAGGCGGGCCTCGCCACGCGCGCGGAGCACCCTGGCCGCCAGTCCGAGCAGGCGAGCCCCCTCGCCGTGTTCGCCCTCGCCGAAAACCTGGTGGCCCCCCTCGCGAAAGCCCTCGGCGCGGAACCCACGCCTCTCCGCGTCGCGCAGTCCCCCCTGTGGCGCGCCCCCGGCATCGACCTCCTCACGCCCGGCATCGGAGCCCCCGCCACCGCCATCTGCGTGGAGAAACTCGTCGCCTCCGGCGCCCGCGCCCTCCTCTTCCTCGGGTACGCGGGCGGGCTGCACCCCCACATGAACGCCGGCGACCACCTCCTCGTCACGGGCGCCTACATCGACGAGGGCACCTCCCGCCACTACGCCCGCGCACCCTACGAGCCCCCCG
>DATMKA010000104.1:0-11347 GCA_035553595.1 Thermoplasmatota archaeon
GGTCGATGACGATCGCGAGCGGCGCCGCCTCCTGCGCCTTTCTCGCGCGCCAGTGGCGAAGCACCAACGCCACACCGGCAGCGGCCATCAGGAGCGCGAGGAGCGCGAAGGCGAGAGAGCGGAGGAGGAGGTCCCCCTCCGCGAGGTCGACGAAAGCCACACGCGCGGCCGCGGCCACCAGGAGCGCGCCGCCCACGGCACGGTAGGCGCCCGCGTCACGCAGCGTGAACCCGAGCGCAAGGCCCGCGCCGCCCAAAGCAGCAAGACTCACGCTGCCCCAGGGGCCGGGACCGTACACGAAGGCGATGGTCCCGAGGACCGTTGCGGCGCCTCCGAGAAGCGCTTCCTCAAGGCCGGGGACGGGTTCGCGGAGGGGCGCGCCGCGCGCGCGGCACGCGTGGAAGAGCGCGAGAAGCGCTCCCGCGACAAGCGCGGCGTCCACTAAGGCAAGCGGACCGGGCAACTGTTCTGCAGGCTGGAAGGCCAAGGTCACCGTCTTCACGGCGGTGCCGCCGAGAAGCACGAGCGCCGCAAGGAACGCGTCCTCTACGAGGGCCGGCCGCTCCTCGTCCTCCCTGACGGGGCCCAGGAGCAGGCTTGCCGCAGCAAGGCCCCCACCGAGCGCGACGAGGTACAGCGTCGCAAACAGCGGGTGGTGGAAGAGCGCGAAGGCCCAGAGCGCGAGGAAGACGGCGCCGACGCCGAAGGCGAGGCGGCGCGCGCCCTCGGAGGCCACATGGGTGGGGGCGGCGGCCAGGAGCGAGAAGGCGCCCGCAAAGAGCGGGAACAGCAGGAAGGCCGTCCACGGCCCGAGGATTTCGCCGCCGGCCCCCGTGAAGGCGATGTGTCCTTCCAGGAAGAGGGCGAGCGAGGCAGCCACCGTGGTGAAGCCGAGGCCCCCGAAGAAGGCGTCACGAGGCAAGGTGGCGCGCCATGCGGGGGCGTCGGGGCGGTGAGGGAGGAGGAGCGCCGCGAGCGCGAGGGCCGCGCCCACGGCAGCAAGGTAGACGACGGGAGCCACCGCGTCCGCGGTGAAGGCGAAGGCCCACGCGCCCACCATCGCCGCGCCCAGCAGGAGCGCCGCCCGCGACGGGTGCGGCGGCAGGTTTCCCGCCCGCGTCACCACGAGCAGCCCCACGCAGGGGAGAAGGAGCGCCAGGACCACGAGCGCGCGCCAGCTCCCGAGAAGCGTCCCCTCGGCGGGGAAGGGGAGGTGGCCATCGGTGAGGAGCGCGCGGTAGGCGGCCGCGCCAGTGAGCACGAGGGCCGCGGCCCACCCGTGGAGCGCCCACGGCGCCTCGGGTCGGCGCAGGTGGACCACGAGGAGTGTGGCGGCGCCCGCGAGGTAGGTGGCGGTGGTGACGAGCATCGCGTTGCGCGAGTCGCCCCAGAAGATGGGCGGCCACACGAGGTGGAGCACGAGGGCGGTAACGCCGAGGACTGCCGTCACGGAGGGAACGGCGAGGCGGCGGGCCGCCGTGAGCGTGAACCCGAGGGCGAAGAGGCACCACGCAAGGAGCGCGAGCCCCGCCGCCACCGGAAGATCCTGGGCGAAGAAGGGCCGCACCGTCACGAGCACGCCCCACCCGATGGTGGCGGCGGCGAGCACGGCCCACGGGTGGATCTCCTGGGCAGCGGCCTCGAAGCGCGTGAGGAGGCGCGCCCACGCCTCGGGCGCGGGGTCCTCCCGGGACGCCTCGTCGGGGTTGCGGGTCGGGTCGGGGCGAAGCGCGAGGTACAGGTAGCCCGCCAGGGGCAGGAGGCTCAGGAGGGCGACGAGCGCGGGCGGCGGCCCCTCAGGCGGCGGGGGCGCGCTCCCGAAGGCGAAGGCCACGAAGAACCCGCCCGTGGTGAGGCTCCCCGCGAGCGCCTCGGCGTTCCAGCCGCGGGCGGCGACGAGCCCCGCGAGCGAGGCCCCGAGCACGGTCACGTACACGAGGCTCAGGTAAGGCAGGAGGCTGAGGCCGAGGCCCGCCGTCGTGAACCCGAGCCCGTACCCGAGGGCGACGAGAAGGCGCGTCTCGCGGTGGACGCCGAGCGCGGTCATGCCGCCGCCCACGAAGGCCATGAAGAGCCCGCTCAGCAGGGCGTCCATGCCCGTGGCCTCCTGGTAGTAGGGGACGGCGTAGGAGACGAAAGCCGCCGCAAACAGCAGCGTCAACCCCGCACCCTCGAGGAGCTGGGGGAGGAGGCCGCGGCCCGTGCGCGAGGTGAGCCACGCGCCCGCGCCCGCGATGCCGGCCCCGGCGGTGGCTGCCACGAGGAGCTGCGCCACGGGGCCCACCCAGCCGCGCTCGATGGCGACACCGAAAAAGAACACGGAGGCGAGAAACACGAGCACCGCCCCGAGGCGCGGCACCGTGAACGCGCGCTGCGCGCCCGGCTTCTCCGCGAGCTTCTCCGGGGCCTCCGTCACGGCCCTTACGGGGACGGCCACACGGCGGCCCGTCCCGTCAAAGGGGACCTTCGGCGGCGCCCGCGCGGCCTCCGCGGGCGGCGGGGGCTGGCGCGACGCCGCGGGCTCCGGGCGCGTGGGCACGGGCCGCGGTCCCTCGCGAGCGGACGGCGCCTCCGCGCTCTCGCCGCCTTTTCCCGCGAGGAGCGCTTCGAGCGCGAGCAGCCGCTGTCGCAGCTCCTCGAACTCCTCCCGGGAGACGGGCGGCGCCGGGCGGCGGGGCTCGGGCTCGGCCATTCACGGCGAGAGAGGCTGGAGCCTATTTAACAGCCCCTCACGACAATATGCAATCGTCGCGAGGGGCTGCTATCGGCATGCCGTTCAGAGCAGGGCCGTGAGGTCGCCCTCGGGGTCGTCGAGCCCGTTGGGGATGAGGCTTGCGGGGTCGAGGAGCGCGCCGAGCTCGCGGAGGTTGGCCGCGCCGAGGGTGCCGCTGCCGCCAGCGCCTTCGGGGGCCTTGTTGACCCACAGGTAGGCGTTGAAGTCGGGCAGGCTCGTGCCCTGGTAGCTGGTCTTGCCCTCGGGGATGGAGGCGAGGGTCTGCTCCAGGTAGTACATGTTGCCGCCGTCGCGGGCGCTCCAGCCGCCGTCGTCCTCCCAGTAGGTGACGTCGAAGCGGATGGTTGCGTCCTTGTGCATGCGGCCGGACCAGATGGTCTCGCTCTCCACGGCGCCGTTGTTCTTCGTGTGGACGCCGATGTCCACCCAGGAGCCGGAGTCGCGGCTGTAGTGGGTGCCGCTGCCGGGGTCGCCGCGGTACACGGTGCTCGTGAAGCCGAGGCGGCCCGCGTTCAGGGTGAACTGCACTTCCCCGGTGCCCCACTCGTGGTCGTCCTCGATGTAGGCCTTGTCGAAGCCGAGGGTCACGTGGCGCGTGAGGGCGACGCTGGAGGTGATGCCGTTGAGGGAGAGGCGCACCTCGTTGGTGCCGCCCTTGCTGTCGGTGGCGGTGCCGCGGTAGTAGTCCTGGCCGTCGATGTCCTCGCTGAGGAGCATGTTGGTGAGGTAGTGGGTGGAGACGGACTCGTAGCCGCCGCCCCAACTCGTGTCGTCCTCCCGGATGACCACCTTCACGTCCACCACGGGGGAGGTGCCGGGGAGCTTCACGGCAGGGACGGTGGGCCCGGTGTTGCCCCAGGTGTAGGTGCCGGGGCCGTCGAGCTTCTGGCGGACGGTGCCGGCGAGGCTGTACCCGGCGCTCCCGAGGCCGCCGTCGGGGTCCACGTACACGTCGAGGATGTAATCGTCGGTGGTGCCGCCGTCATGGTCTTGGGCCACCGTGAAGCGCTCGAGGCGGACCACGAGGTCGCCCACGAGGTTGGCCTTGCCGATGCCGGTCTGGCCACTGGTCTGGCCGAGGTAGGTGATGACGAGGTCGATGGCCTGGTCCGTGGTCACGAGCTCCCCATGGTGGCCCGCGACGTAGTCCATGGTGCAGCCCGTCACGTACGGGCTCTCGGCGGGGACGACGCCGTCGAAGCCGTGCTTGATGCCGTCGCCGTCGAAGTCGTACTTCATCCACTGCAGGTACTGGGGGTCGCCGCCCATGCAGCGGTAGGACTCGCCCGTGGGCTCCGCGTAGCCCATGAGGCTCAGGAACTTGGAGTTGTAGTACATGTCGCCGCCCGAGGGGTTCCAGTTGCCGAAGCCCCCGATGTTGGCGGGAACCCAGGCCTCCCAGGTGCCGTGGTTGGGGGTGCCCAGCATGATGAGGTCATCCACGCGGCTCGCCCAGTCGGTGCGCACGTCGGCGACGCCGTCGCCGTACCACCCGGAGGTGCTCGACCAGTAGTCCACGTCCGCGCCGGGCTTCTCGATGAGGAAGCGGCTCACGAGGCCACCCATGCTGTGGGCCACGATGTCCACCTTCTGGGTGCTTGGGTACCCGTTCGCGGAGAGGGCCGCCTGGATTTTCTCCTCCACGATCTTACCCGCGATGTAGGAGATGTGCTGCCCGGAGCCCGTGGGCGCGTACCCGAGGGCTTGGATGCCGGGTGTGGCGGTGTCGAAGTCGAGCACCGTGAAGCCCTGGGCGGTGAGCTTCGGGATCATCTCGCGGAAGGTGTCCGCGTTCCCGTGCCAGCCCGGAATGAGCACGATGGGATAGTTCCCGTCGCCCGCCTCGGCGGTGGGCATGACAGGAAGGACGGAGGCAACTAGTAGGCCGAACACGAGAAGGGCAAAGGCACGCTTCATGGGGGACCCCGCGCCACGACGTGGCAGGGACACGATAACCTTGGTGCGCAACCTGTCCCAGAGCCGTCCGCGCCTCCGCTCTCCCGGACCCCGGGCTTCGCAGGGACGCGTTTTAATACGCTGAACGCCCACTCAGAGCAGGTTCCCGTGCCCTACCCCTGGCCCCCCGGTTTCGTCCGCATCCCCGACGAGGAGTGGACGCGCCAACCCGTGGAAAGCCTCGCCCTCAAGTACGACTCCGTGGAAAACCACGGATGGTACGCGAACCTCGACCCGACCGTGCAGGAGGTCTCCGAGTACCTGGAGAACGGTCACGTGCTCGTGGACTACTCGGGGGGCACCGGCATCCTCATCGACCGCCTCCTCACCGCCAATCCCGGCAAGCGGTTTGGCATCGTGAACGTGGACTCCTCCCCCAAGTTCCTCCGCCTCTCCCTGGAGAAGCTGCGCCGCGACGAGCGCGTGGGCTTCCGCCTCATCCAGTACCTGAAGGCCGAGAAGCGCCTCCAGTTCCTCGAGGAAGTGCTCCCCGTCTCCTCCGTGGGCGGCGCCCTCGACGGCCTCATGAGCACCAACGCCATCCATCTGTACTACGGCCTCCCCGACACCCTCGCCTCCTGGGCGCGCTGCGTCCGGCCCGGCGGGCGCGTCTTCATCCAGTCGGGAAACATCGCCCGCGCCGACGGCGAGCGCCGCGGCTGGATCATCGACACCACCGTGGAGGCTCTCCAGGAGACGGCGCGCGCCATCGTGTGGGAGGACTCCCGGTACGCGCCCTACCGCGATGCCATGATGGATGAGGCGCGGCAAGCTCGCTACGACGACCTGCGGCACAAGTACTTCATCCCCGTGCGGCCCCTCCGCTACTACCTCGATGCCCTCGATGAGGCGGGCTTCGACCTCCTGCAGGTGCGCCACCTCCCCGTGCAGGCGCGCACGAAGGAGTGGTACCAGTTCCTGAGTGTTTACCACGAGGGGGTCCTCGGCTGGGTGGGCGGCGTGGACAAGATTGAAGGAAAGCCCCCCACGGCGGGGGCCGTCCGCGACCGCCTCGACCTGCTCCGTGCGGCCCTCGACCGCGTCTTCCAGGGCGCGCCCGAGTTCGACGCGGAGTGGACCTACATCACCTGCGAGCGGCGGTAGGCTCAAGCCCCGCCCCCACCATCGCGGAGCCATGCCTGAGCCCGTGACGCATGCTGCCCGCTCCGAGGCGCTGGGGCTCACCCTCGAGATGACCCTTGTGGAGGGTGCCATCCGGCGCCTCCACCTCTCGCGACGGCCGGCCGAGGGTCCCTCGCACCCCTACCTCGACCGCGTGCTCCGGCACCTCGCAACGGGCCGCGAGGACCTGCGGGACCTCCCCATCGCGCCCCAGGTGGGCGCCTTCGACCACGAGGTGCATGCCCTCCTGCGCGAGGTGCCACCGGGAAAAACCACCACCTACGGAGCCCTCGCGGAGCGCCTCGGGAAGCCGGGCGCGGCTCGCGCCGTGGGCCAGGTCTGCGCGCGCAACCCCGTCCTCCTCCTCGTGCCCTGCCACCGCGTCCTCCAAGGGGGCGGCGGCCTCGGCCACTTCAGCGCCGAAGGGGGCCCCGCCGTAAAGCGGCAGCTCCTCCAGATCGAGGGCGCGCTCCCCCGGGAGCTCGCGGGCCCCGTGCAAGCCCGGCTCCCCCTCTGAGGGCACGTCCGCAGCATCAAATACCGCGGGCGGCCTTGCTGGCGCCATGAACGTCCTCGTGGTCGGTGCCGGCGTTTCGGGCCTCTCGAGCGCCCTCCGGTTGCTCCAGGACGGCCACCACGTGGTCATCCGCGCAAGGGAACGGAGCCCCCGCACCGTGAGCGACGTCGCCGCCGCCGTCTACTTCCCCTACCTCGCGCACCCCGTGGACCGCGTCCTCGGGTGGGGCAAGGCAAGCTACGAGGCCTTCAAGGCCCTCGCGCGCTCCCCCGAGACGGGCGTGCACTTTGCCGACATTGTGGAGCTGTACGGCGCCCCCGTTCCCGACCCATGGTGGCGCGACATGGTGGGCGGCTACCGCCGCGCGCGTCCCGAGAAGCTGCCCCCGGGATACCGCGACGGCATCGTCGCCTCCGTCCCGGTCATCGAGATGCCGCGCTACCTTCGCTACCTCGAAACCCGGTTCCTCGCCCTTGGCGGCAAATTCCAAGAGGGGACCGTGGCGCGCCTCGCGGACCTCGCGCCCGAAACCCGCGTCGCCGTCAACTGCACGGGCCTCGCGGCAGGCGCGCTCGTCCCCGACCCGGAGGTGTTCCCCATCCGCGGCCAGATCGTGCGCGTGCGCAACCCGGGCCTCACGCGCGCCTACATGGACGAGGAGGGACCGCGCGGCCTCGCCTACGTGATCCCCCGCTCCGATTGCGTCGTCCTTGGGGGAACGGCGGAGGTCGGCAGCGACGACCTCACGCCTCGTGAGGAGACGGAGCAAGAGATTCTGGGGAAGGCCCGCGAGATCGAGCCCCGTCTCGGCGAACCCCAGATCCTGAGCCGCGCCGTGGGCCTGCGGCCGGGCCGCACCCAGATCCGCCTCGAGGCCGAAGCCGCCGAACCCGGGTTCACTGTCGTCCACAACTATGGACACGGCGGCGCCGGTGTCACCCTCTCGTGGGGCTGCGCGGACGAGGTGGCCTCCCTCGTGCGGCGCCTCGCGTGAACCGGGCGGTGCCTAACCGTTAATCTCTTGCCCTGTGGCCGTGATGCGGGGCCCGTGGCCTCCGAGCCCGACCACCCCCTCCACCGCGCCGACCTCGCTCCAGACCCCTTCGGCCAGTTCCAGCGCTGGTGGGCAGCCCGAGCGGCGAGCACGGCCCAGCACCCGGATGCCGTCGCCCTCGCCACCGTGGGCGCTGAGGGGCAGCCCTCCCTGCGGATGGTACTCCTCAAGGGCGCGGACGCACGCGGGTTCCGTTTCTTCACGAACGGGGAGAGCCGGAAGGGGCAGGAGCTCGCTGCCAACCCCCGCGCGGCCCTGCTCGTGTACGATGAAGCGAAGGGCCGCCAGATCCGCATCGAGGGCACCGTCCACCCGCTCCCGCCCAGGGAGAGCGACGCCTACTGGCAGAGCCGGCACCGGGGATCCCAGTTGAGCGCCCTCGTGAGCCGCCAGAGCCGCCCCGTTCCCGACCGCGACACCATGGAGCGAGCCTGGGAGGAGGCCGCGGCGCGCTACGAGGGCGAGCCCGTGCCGCGCCCGCCCTGGTGGGGCGGGTACCTGCTCCGCCCCGAGCGCTTCGAGTTCTGGCAGCACCGCGAGTCGCGGTTCCACGACCGTTTCGCGTACACTCCCGACGGACCGGGGTGGCGCATCGAGCGCTTGTGGCCCTAAAGCGAGAACAGGGCCAGGGAACCCGCCGCGCTCCCTCCGGCGCCCGCCCTCCACAGGGGAAGATAGAAACGCTCCCCCCGGGTTGGGCTCCCCATGAAGATCGGCATCATCGGCAGCGGCGACGTGGGACAGGCTCTTGGGCGCGGGTTCGCCGCTCGCGGTCACGACGTGAAGATCGGCACCCGCAGCCCCGCCGATGGGAAGCTCAACGACTGGTTGAAGGAAGTGGGCGGCAAGGGAAGCGTCGGCACCTTCGCCGAGGTCGCCGCCTTCGGTGAGGTCCTCGTGCTCGCCACCACTGGCTCCGCCACCGAGAACGCCGTCGAGATGGCCGGCGTGAAGAACTTCACGGGCAAGCTCGTCATCGATGCCACGAACCCCCTCGACTTCAGCAACGGCATGCCCCCCGGCACGATGTACGGCACGACCGACAGCATCGGCGAGCGCCTCCAGAAGAAGCTCCCCCAGGCCCACGTCGTGAAGGCCTTCAACACTGTCCCCAACGCGCGCATGGTGGACCCCAAGCTCCCGGGCGTGCGCATGATGATCGCCGGCAACAACGCGGACGCCAAGAAGCGCGTCGAGGGCATCCTCCGCGACTTCGGCTGGGGCGGCGTCATCGACCTCGGCGGCATCGAGGAATCCCGCTGGCTCGAAGCCTTCGTCCCCCTGTGGGTCCGCGCGGGCATCGCCCTCGGCCGCTGGGACCACGTGTTCGACGTCCGCATGTAACGCGCCGGTCAGCTGCGGCCGTACTCGACGCCCAACCGCGTCTGCCCGTTCGTGAAGGTCCCGGGCACAGGCGAGAGCAGGCTCTCGAGGGCGGGCGCATGGGTGTTCTCCTGCGACTTCAGCTCCGCGAGCGCCTCCTCCAGAATCTGGATGGTGCGCTCCCGGGCCGGAGACTGCTCGGGGTACTCGCTGCTCCAGCGGCGCCATCGGGAGCGCTTGTGGCCCACCTTCCACTTCGTTCCCTCAAGAAGTGTCTGGTAGGTGTCCGCATCCACTTTCCGCACGCGCTGATGCCCCAAGAGGAACCAGTGGTACATCGTTCCCGGCTCCGCGCCGGACCCCACGGGCGCGCTCCGCTGACGGCGCTTCGAGGACTCGAAACGGATGTCCCAGCGGTCGGGCGCCACCTTCCGCTCGTGCCAGTGCCCGTCCGGGTAGTCCCAATCGTGGACGCCCCCCACGGCCATGCCGCTGTAGGCGCGGCCTTCGAACTCCTTCGTATCGTTGTACGACATGCCGTCCGCTCGAACGGCCTCCAAGATAAGGCCTGCTCCTTACCTCCCACACCAGGGAAATCCGAGAAAACCGCTGCTATGGGGATGCCCGGACCCACCTGCTCCCCCGGGGGCCCGGCCGCCTCGTTCCGTGGCGCTTTCCGGGGCCCGCCGCGGTGAGGTTCACGTTGAGCAAGGCGGTGAAGGGGCGGCACCGACGAACCACCCGGCGCGCTTGCACTATCTCCCGGCGATCGTCCTGGGGTGTGCTCCGGGCGTCTAAGCAGGGGCGTCGTGACCCCGGACCGCGTCAGCTCCCCTTTCGAGCGGGCCTTCCTGTTCCCCCAAGGCCAGAGAAAGCGTGAAGACCCTAGACGCGCGTCCCGGGTCCGGGGGAATCCTCACGCGCCTCGTCCTGCTGCTCATGCTTCTCGCCCTTCCGGTGGCCATCGCGGAGGGATACGACGCGCGCCCTGATCCTCAGGGCGACCAAGCCGCTTCATCGATCCTCCCGGGCGGTCGCTGCACGGACACGGCCCTCGACGTCGTGGAGAGCGGGGTCACCCTCGGAGAGAACCTGCTCATCGCCTACTTCCGCGTGGCAGACGCCACCGCCGAGGCCCACTGTGAGCCACTGCCGGGGTTCTGGGAGCGCCGGGTGCTCCGCGGATTCCACGTGTACACCGAAGACTACCCGGAAAGCGGGCACTACGTCGTTTGGGTGAAGGACGAGGTGTACGGCCACCAGAGCTACGTCGCTCTCTTTGACCCGCAGAGCGGAGCCTACTCGGAGCTCGACGTTGTGGAGACCCTTGAGGGCGATACCTACCGGATCGAGGTCCCGGCCACTGGCACCCTTATCCGTTCCGATGGCCTCCTCGTCCCCTACCACCTCCGGGGCCCCATCGATTACTACGGCCACGTAGAGGGGCACTACTCCATCGCCCGCCAGGGGCTTAGCCACCTGAAGGACTATTTTGGGAGCATGCTGGACGCGTGACGCGCCCTGAGCCCCCGCGGGACCGGCCCGACGCGGGCGGGGGACTCCATGCGGTCACGTGTAGATGTTCCGGCAGTTCTTGCACATGACCGTCTTCCCGGGTTCCTTCTTGGGGTCCCAGGGGATCATGAATCGGTCCCCGCACTTGCTGCAGTTGGCGTTGAACATCTCCTTGCGGGCGGGGTGGTCATTCGCACGGAAGCCCATGCCTCCGCCACGGGCGTCACAGGGCATAAAGGTGCGGCGGACGCCACCCGAAACCCTGAAGTCCCCGCGGGGCCCCTTCCGCCCTCATGCCCCACGACCCCCACGCCGGCCACGAGCACTTCCACTGCGGCTGCGGCAAAGTCTTCCACAGCAAGCAGGAGCTTGCCGACCACGCGCGACGCCTCAACCACAAGGCAGCCTGAGCCCCGCCGCGCCCGCCTCCTCCCCGGCCTTGGGCCCGCTGGCGCGGGGCCTGGGAAGGCTTATCGGGCGGTAGGAGAACGTGCGGTCGGGGATGCAACCCACCATGGAATCCTGGCTTCGTATCTTCCAAGCAACCGGAACCATCCTTGCCCTCGCGACCCTTTCCTTCCTGCCGGGGCTTGCCGCCGTGGGCGTGACGGCCCCGCAGGACGACGGCGGGTCCGGAGGAGACGCGCCGGACCAACCCGACGGGCTGATCCCCATCCGCTCCGGGGAAGCCCTCACGGGCGCGATCGCACCCCGGTTCGTCTCCGACGGCGCTGTGCCGCTCGTGCCGGACACGGACCACTACGCCTTCGACGCCCCCGCGGGCGCCACGGCCTCCGTCCGCATCGAAGGCGTCGAGGCCTGCGTCCGCCTTGTGGGCGCCAACGGCGAACCCCTCGATGGCGGCCCCTGGTTCAACGCCGGCCCCATCTGCACGCTCGACACGCTCGCCGTCGCCCTCGGGCGGCCAGCCCTCGGCGAGGACGCGGCAACGATCCCCGAGGACGGGACGTACTACGTCGCCGTGAAGACGGCACGGGCCGCCGGCAGCACGGCCTACCGCGTCGCGCCCACCCTGACCGCGAATTGAGATCGCACGGCGGCTTGCAGATCCCCCCGGGTTCGGCCCTGGCGAAGCTTCCCGCGCTTCGCGAGCGCCACCCCAACC
>DATMKA010000105.1:0-6432 GCA_035553595.1 Thermoplasmatota archaeon
GTGCAGCGCGCCCTCCGCGGCATGGACGCGCCCGTCCTCTGCGAAGAAGCAGAAGGCGCCGAAGCCGCCATCCGTGCCGTGGCCGAGCGCGCCTACGACTGCGTCTTCCTCGACTACCTGCTGCCCGACGGTGACGGCCTCAGCGTCGTGAAGGGCATCCGCGCCCTCGGCATCCGCACCCCCATCATCATCCTCACCGGACAAGGGGGCGAGCGCATTGCCGTCGACCTCATGAAGGCCGGCGCAAGCGACTACCTCCTCAAGGGCGAAGCCACCCCGGAGCGCATCCAGGCCTCCCTCAAGAGCGCGCTGCGCCTGCACCAGGCGGAGCAGGTGGCCGCGGAGGCCGAGCGGGAACGCACGCGGTTCCTCGAGCTCGAACGCGCCGCCCGCCACGAGGCCGAGGCCGCGCGCCAGCGCCTCGCCTTCCTCGCTGAGGCCAGCACCGTTCTCACCGCCTCCCTCGATCCCGCGAGGACGCTGGAGACGGCGACGAAGCTCCTCGTTCCCGGCCTCGCGGACGCCTCGCAGATCCACCTCCTCGAGGAGGGCGGTGCCGTGCGCGAGCTTGCCACCGGCCCCCTCGCCACCACGGCCGCCGCCGCCACCGACCTCCGCTTCCCCAGTCTCCGGGAGGCCCCCGCCTGGGTCTCCCGCGTCGTTCTCGAAGGGGTTCCCGACATCGAGGATGGCGCACCGGGCGGCCTCGGTTTCTCCCGCGTCACGGTTCCCCTCAGCGCCCACGGGCGCACCCTCGGCGCCCTCACGCTCCTCTGCGAGCCCCAGGGGCGACGCTACGGCGGCGCCGATCTTCCCTTCATCGTGGAGGTGGCGCGGCGCCTCTCCCTTGCCCTCGAAAACGCGCGCCTCTACCGCGACGCCCTCGAGACGCGCGAACGCCTGTACCACCAGCTCGACTTCACCCGCGCCATCACCAACAGTCTCGTGGAAGGCCTCATCGCCCTCGACCTGCAGGGGTGCGTCACCTTCGTGAACTCCGCCGCCGAGCGCATGCTCGGGTGGACCGCCGGGGACCTCGCAGCCCGCCGCCTCCACGACGCCATCCACCCCCCCACGGGCCCCGCGGGGCTCCGTCCCTGCCGCGCCGGCTGCGCGCTCCAGGAGGGCTTCGCGAGCGGCAGCGACGTGCGCGTCGGCGAGGACGTCCTCGTGCGGCGCGACGGCACCGCCTTCCCCGTGGGGTATGCGGCGGGCCCCATCGTGGCCGCGGGCGTCGTGGTGGGCTCCGTCATCGCCCTCAACGACCTCACGGCGCGCAAGGCCGAGGAAGCGGAGCTCGAAGCCTCCCGCCGCCAGGTGGCGCGCACCGAGAAGCTCACGGCCCTCGGCACCCTCGTCTCGGGCGTGGCCCACGAGATTCGCACGCCCCTCACCTACGTGAACAACAACCTGTTCCTGATGCTGCGGCGCGTGGACTCCCTTGGAGCGTCCAACCCGGACCTCGCACAGCGCCTGCACGAGATCCGGGCCTGCGGCGCCGCCGCCCTCGAGGGCGTGGACCGCATCCGCAACCTCGTGAAGGACCTGCGGCCCTTCGCGAACACGGACCCCACGAAGCCCATCCACATCACCCTCCACGAAGTGGCCGCCGAGGCCGTGGAGTTCTTCCAGGCCACCCAGCGCGGCCGCGTCGAAGTGGACATGGCCCTCGAAGCCACTCCCGGCCTCCACCTCGATGTGCAGCAGGTGCAGCGCGTCATCCTGAACCTCCTCATCAACGGCTCCGAGGCGATGCCCCGCGGCGGCACCCTCCAGGTGACCACCCGCAGCGTGCCGGGGGGCGCCGAGATCGCCATCCGCGACCAGGGCACCGGGATCCCTGCGGAGGTGCAGGCCCACATGTTCGACCCCTTCTTCACCACCAAGAAGGAGGGCACCGGCCTCGGGCTTGCCATCTGCCGACGCATCGTGGAAGCCCACGGGGGAAGCATCCGGTACGACACCCGTATGGGCGAAGGGACCACCTTCACCGTGTTCTTCCCCCTCGACTCGCCCCCGATGAGGAGCCCCGAAGCCCCCGCCGAGGCCCAGGCTGAGCCCGTGGCGCTCGATGCGCGGCCCACGGCGGGTTAGCCTTATCTCCCCCCTGCGTGCTCCCGCCCGCCATGGGGTCCGGAGTCTTCCACTGCGACTATTGCGGGACGGAGATGTTGAACCTCCACTGCAAGCTCACGTGCAAGCGGTGCGGGTACCGCCGGGACTGCTCCGACCCGTGATCAGGCGGGGTCGCGGGCGGGGGGCAGGTTCTTCGTGACCTCCACCGTCCAGTGGAGAAGCGCGCCGCGGACCTCCGTGTCGTCGAGCATGCGCGTGCCCCGCCCCTTGCTCGGCCACAGCTTGAGGGCCTTCGTCGTGGACGGCATGGCGTCGAGGAGCGTCTTCGCGTCCCGGGAGCCCGACGTGTCGTCCGCGCTGGCCACCACGAGCACGTCCCCCTCGTAGAGGCGCGCAAAGGCCGTGGTGGCCGTCATGCCGCGGTAGGCCACGCCCGGCGAGAGCAGGAGGAGGCCCTCGAGGCCGAGGCCGTCCCGGCTCGTCGCGTACTGCAGGGCCTCGTTGGCCCCGAGCATGGAGCCCACGATTACGGTGGGGCGGCGCAGGTCCTTGTCCACGAGGAACTCGGCGGCCGCCACGAGGTCGCGGTACATGGACTGGTACTCGCGGTCGGTGAACTCCGGCCAGCGGGGCTTCGCGCCCTCGGTGATGCGGGAGGACCCGTGGCCGCGGCTGTCGAAGGCGAGGACCGTGAAGCCGCGCTCGGCGAGGTCGCGGGCGAGCTTCCCGAAGGCGCCGTGCTCCTCGTTGAGGCCGTGCACAAGCACCACCGTGGGGGCGCCCTTGTCGCTCCCGCGCCATAGGGTCCCCTCAAGGAGCCACCCGTCGTCCGTCGTGAAGCAGACGGGGACCCCGTCGGCCACCCCTGAGCCTTCGGGGGCGCACCCCTCGTCAAAGGCGAGGCGGCCTCCCCCGAAACACCCGGGAAGGACGAGCGCCATAGCGAGAGCGAGGGCTACAAGGGCCCCACGGGGACGCTGGAGCGATAGCAGGCGAGGGAGGGAACGGCGCATCCGGTCGTGGAAACCTTGGGCGGGAGCCCTATTTGAGGGTCTCGGAAAGCCCCCGGGAGCCCCGCGTTGCATCCGCCCGGGCAAATGCTTACGGCCAGGGGCAGCCTCCTTGGAGGTAGACCCGCATCGGAACCCCGATTTCCGCTCCAACAGGAGTAGTTTCGGAGTCCCGGGCTGGACCGATATATAAGCAGTCAGAGATGACGGAGCGTGGCCAAAATGGCAGAACAGCAAGTCGTAGACAAGCAAGACATCACCAACTTGCCTGGCGTCGGCCCCGCCACCGCTGAAAAGCTCAAGGATGCAGGATACACGGACCTCATGAGCATCGCTGTGGCTTCCCCCAGCGACCTCGCGGAGTCCTGTGACATCGGCGAAGCAGTCGCCGTCAAGATCATCGCCGCGGCCCGCCAGATGGCGGACGTGGGCGGTTTCGAGACCGGCGACGTGATCCTCGAGCGCCGCCAGCAGGTTGGCAAGCTCACCACAGGCAGCAAGGCCTTCGACGAACTCCTCGGCGGCGGCGTCGAGACCCAGTCCATCACCGAGTTCTACGGTGAGTTCGGCTGCGGCAAGACGCAGTTCATGCACCAGCTCGCCGTGAACGTCCAGCGTCCCAAGGACGAGGGCGGCCTCGAAGGCGAATGCATCTGGATCGACACCGAGAACACCTTCCGCCCCGAGCGCATCACCCAGATGGCCGAGGCCCTCGACATGGACCCTGAGGAAGTGCTCAGCAAGATCCACGTCGCCCGGGCGTTCAACAGCCACCACCAGATGCTCCTCGTGGACAAGGCCATGGAGCTCGCGAAGACCCGCCCCGTGCGCCTCCTCGTCGTGGACAGCCTCACGGCCCACTTCCGCGCCGAGTACGTCGGTCGTGGCACCCTCGCGGACCGCCAGGGCAAGCTGAACACCTTCATGCACGCAATCCTGCGCTTCGGCGACCTGAACAACGCTGCGGTGGCCGTCACCAACCAGGTGCACGCCAAGCCCGACGCGTTCTTCGGCGACCCCACCCGCCCCGTGGGTGGCCACATCGTGGGCCACACCGCCACCTTCCGCATCTACCTGCGTAAGAGCAAGGGCAACAAGCGCATCAGCCGCCTCATCGACTCCCCCTACCTTCCCGAGGGCGAGGCGATCATCTCGGTTACCGAAGAGGGTATCCGCGACTAAGCCGAAGGCAGAAACGCGGGTGGCCGCCGAGCCGAAGGTTCGGTGAGCGTCCGCGACTGAGCAGGCGGTAAGCCGGGCGGCCCCGCGCCGCCTTCTCTTCTTTTTCTCTCGTTTTCCTGTTAGCGGAACTTTTCCTGACCACCGGGGATTTTACCCCGTGTAAGCCACTGCTCGGGGGGAGGAACGGAGGTCACGGGGCCTCGCTGCCGCGGGCATACACAGAGCACCGGAGTCCCACTGAGCACGCAGAGAGCGCGCGCAGAGGGAGGACACTGAGAGGCTTAGGATCCGCAGAGGGACGGAGCGGCTCCATCCCTCTGCGGGTCCGTCCTTCCCCTGTGCCTCCCGCTCCGCGTCCTCCTCTGCGTGCTCTGCGGCTCCGTCCCCTCTGCGTACGCCCCCGGCAGGGAGGCTCAGAGGCCGCAGGGGAACCACGACGGCACGAAGCCACGGCGCCGTCACCTTCCGTTCGTCGTGCGGCCGTCGCGTCGTCGTGTCGTCGCGGTTCGATGCGTCGGCTTCCGCGCGCCCCGCTCAGTTCCTCCGCTCCGGCGGCACGTCGTGCTCGACCACCGGGTCGTCGTACTTGTTCTTGGTCCCGCTCACCCACTCGTTCGTGCGCGTCTCGGGCTTCGCGCCCCACCCCTTCTGGATGACGAGGAACTCGTGCCCGTCCGGGTCGTAGAAGCTGCCGCTCCGCACGCCCCAGGGCTTCTCCTCGGGCGCATCCCCCACGGGGACGCCGTGGCGTTCGAGCACCAGGAACACCTCGTCAAGGTCGGGCGCGCTGAAGGTGATGCCGCTCACGCCCCCCACTTCCCGCCCCACCTCGCCCGCGACGGGGACGTGGAGCGCAAGCCGCAGCCCGCCACCCTCAAGGACCGCGTACCCCTCCATCATGCCCTCCTCCACCACCTTGAACCCGAGCACGTCCCGGTAGAAGGCGAGGGAGCGGTCGAGGTCCCTCACGTGGAGCCCAACGGTGTCGAAGGTGCCTACGATGAGGGGCTGCTGTGAGGGGGATCGAACGTGCTGCGTCATGGGGATGCCTCACCTCAACACCTCCGGGGAGGGGGCACAACGGTTGCGGCCCGGCTATCGGTGATCGGCAGCGCTTTGCCCAAGGAGGGCCCTTCCGATCGTGTCCCATGCCGTCCGTCTCCCACTACGCCAGCGCGCCCCCCTTCACCACGAAGGACGGCAGCACCATCCGCGAGCTCCTTCACCCCTCCACGCACGGGAACCGCCACCAGTCCCTCGCGGAGGCCCGCGTGGCGCCCGGAAAACGCACCACGCTCCACTATCACCGCGTGAGCGAGGAGATCTACCACATCGTTTCCGGGCACGGCCTCATGCGGCTCGGGGACGACCAGTTCGAGATGGGTCCGGGGGACACGATCGCAATCGCCCCCGGGGTGCCCCACGCCATCGCGAACGTAGGCCGGGACGAGCTGGTGTTCCTGTGCTGCTGCAGCCCCGGCTACTCCGATGAGGACACCGTCCTCCTCGGGTAGGGGGCGCGGCGCGCTCAGGCCTTCTTGTTCTTCTTGCCCTTCCCGGCCTTCTCGGCCTTCTTCTCGCCCTTGTCCGGCTTGTCCGCCTTCTTGTCGGACCCGTCCTCGTCGGCCGTGTCCTTGTCGTCGTGCAGCGGCTCCAGGAGCGACCGGGGATCGCGGAAGCCGGGGGAGGACCAGGGGTCGAGGAGGAAGGTGTAGTCCCACCCGGGGAAGTTGCGGCGGTTGAAGTCGCACCAGGACTTTCGGAAGTTCGCGTCGTCCTCGGCCATCTCGCCCATCACGCGGTCGTACTGCGCCATGTTCATGCCGGCGCGGCGGAAGAACTCGCGATCGTTCTTCTTCATGTCTTCCGCACAATCGTTCCCGCCGCCCGTGGGCTTTCCGGGCGCCGTCGTGAAGCTCCACCCGTGAGGATCAGCGAGGCGGTTGCCGGCGAGGTCCTTGGCGGTGGCCATGAGGAGGACGCGGTAAACGGTGCCGGCGTCGAGGGCGCGGTGGCCGCGCACCTTCAGCGTCTCGCCCTCCCACTCCACCTTCAGGGGCTCGGCGAGGCTCGGCGTCACCTGGAGGGCCGCCATCACGGAGGCCTTGTCCATGGCTTCGCTGAAGCGGATCGTGAGCGGGTGGCCAGGGGGAACCTTCCCGCC
>DATMKA010000106.1:0-19612 GCA_035553595.1 Thermoplasmatota archaeon
GCCCAACAAGGTGACCTTCAACGGAAACGTCGTCATCCAGGGCTTCATCGTTTTCGAAAACGCCGGCACCGACACCGACAACACGCTTTCGTTCAAAGGCAGTGCCCTCATGACGCCACTGCCGCCGGGCGCCGAGTATGACAGCATGCGCAACCTGAACGGAATCGGCATCTTCGCACCTTCAGCGACCGTCACCCTCGGCGGCAGCGCCGACTCCTCGGGCCTCGCCACGCCCAAATTCCACGTCCTCGCGAAGCCCCTCGTGACCGGCCTGGTTCCCCTCGCGGGCCTCGTGGGCACCGAGGTGCGGATCGAGGGCGAGAATCTGGAGGGCGTCACGAGCGTCAGCCTCGGCGGCGTCAGCGCCCCCTTCAAGCTGCAAGGGAAGGCCCTCCTCGTCACGGTTCCCGAAGGCCCGGCGGGGCCTCTCCCGGTGACGGTCGTCGCGCCGGGCGGGTCCACCACGGCCCTCGCGCCCTTCGTGCGCATCCCGGCCGCTCCCCGCATCACGTCCTTCACGCCAACGACGGGCAAGGGCGACGTCACCCTCACGGTGCAGGGCGAGAACCTCGCCGGACCCCTCCAGGCCTGTCTCCAGACGGGCCCCGCGTGCATTCCCCTCACGAGCCCGGGCTTCACCTCCGCCGACGCGGCGCGCCTCGCTCTCCGCGTCCCCTCCTGGCTTCCGGCCGGCGACTACACCCTCTGGGTGACCACGCTCGGCGGCGCCGCCTCCACGAGCGGCCTCGCCCCCTCCGTCTACCGCAGCACCACCGCGCTTCCCACGGTGCCCGCTCCCACCCTCACCGCCTTCGGGCCCACCTCTGCTCTCCCTGGCGCCACTGTGCGGCTCACGGGCATGAACCTCGGAACCACCTTCGCCGTGGACCTCTCGCCCCAGGGCGCGCCCCTTGGCATCCCCGTGCGCCTCCTCTCCGCCGCGGCGACGGAGGTGCGCGTGACCCTTCCCCCCGTGCTCCCGGCGGGCGAGTACACCCTGACCGTTCACACGCTCGGTGGTACCGCCTCCACGAGCGCGCTGCAGCCCGCGCGCCTCATGGTGCCCCAGGGGGGCCCTGCCGCTGTCGCGCCCGCCATCACGAGCATCGCGCCCGCTTCCGGCACCGCGCCCTTCGGCCTCACCGTGTCGGGCACGGGGCTCGTGCCCGTCACCCGCGTCGTGCTCGAAGCAGGCGCGGAAGGGGATCTGCACTTCCTGCCGTTCCTCCAGCTCCCTGACGGGAAGGTTGGTGTTCAGGTTCCCGCGTGGGTCCCCGGTGGGGACTACACGCTCTACGTGATGACGCCCAACGGCATCGCTGAAGGCCGCGTCACCGTCGCCTCCGCGGCCCCCCTGCGGCCGCCCGTCCCCGCGATCACCTCCGTCTCCCCAACTGTCGTGGACGGCAAGATCCTCGTGCGGGGGAGCAACTTCCTCGGTGTCCACCGCGTCTTCATCGAATCCATCACCGACTCCGCGGACATGGCCCCTGCCCTGTTCGTCCGGCTTCTCTCGGACCGCGAGCTCGAGGTCCACGTCCCACCGGGCCTCCCCACGGGACAGTACGGAGTCTCGGTCGCGACGCCCTTCGACATCGTCTTCAGCTACGACCCCGCCGCGGGCCGCAGCCACAGCTTCCGCTACGAGTACCTGCAGAGCCCGCTCGTTCCCGTGATCACCTCCGTCTCCCCCCAGGCGGTCGACGGCAAGGTCCGCGTGAAGGGCGACCACTTCTTCAGCGTCCAGCGCGTGGCCATCGAGGCGACGGGCGATCCTGCGAGCCACTCCATCGCCATCCACCGCATCCTCTCCGACGAGGAGATGGACGTCTACGTCGTCCCCGGCCTCCCCAGCGGCAACTACTGGCTCACCCTGATGGGGCCCGAGGCGATCGCCGAGAGCTACGACCCCGACACGGGCCGCGGCCTCACCTTCCGCTACGAGTACGCGCAGAGCCCCTTCGTGCCGGTCATCACTTCCGTTTCCCCGACTGCGGTGGATGGGAAGGTCCGCGTGAAGGGCGACCACTTCTTCAGCGTCCAGCGCGTCTTCGTGTACGGGAAGGACGGCAACGACGAATTCCCGGCCCCCCACCTCCTCCTCTCGGATGAGGAAATGATCATCCACCCCATCCCCGGCCTTCCCACGGGGGACTACGGTGTCATCCTGATGGGACCGGTTGACGTGGCCGAGAGCTACAACTTGGAAACCGGCAAGGGGATGACGTTCCGCTACGAGTACGCGCAGAGCCCCTTCGTGCCGGTCATCACCTCCGTTTCGCCGGAGATGGTGGACGGCCGCGTGCGCGTGAAGGGCGACCACTTCTTCAGCGTCGGGCGCGTGGCCATCGAGGCCACGAACAACCCGGGAAACCCTTCCTTCCCGCTCTACCGCCTCCTCTCCGACGAGGAGATGGACGTCTACCCCATGCCCGGCCTTTCCGTCGGGAGCTACTCGGTCACCCTCATGGGTCCGGCGGACGTCGCCGAGAGCTACGACAGCAAGACCGGGACGGGCCTCACGTTCCGCATCACGGCGGCCCCGCCGCCGCCCACGCCTGACGTCCGCTCCGTGACCCCCACGGCGACGTCCCCCGGTAAGGTCACCCTCCGTGGGGACCACCTGTCGGCGGTCCGCGAGGTCACCGTCCAGGCGAAGGGCGGCACGGGTGGAGCTTACAGCCTCCTGCTGTTCCACATCCTCACGGATGCCACGCTCGACGTGTACCTCCCTCCCGGCCTCCCGGCCGGCGAGTACGTGCCTGTCCTGTTCAACGGCGCCACCCGGACGACGGCGACCGTCTCCTTCGCCGTCAAGGAGACCCGCCCCGCTCCCGCGCCCCGCATCATGAGCTTCGCGCCCCGCGAGGTCGGCCCTGGCAACGACTTCGACCTCCTTGGGGACCATCTTGCTTCCCCCGGCCTCGTGGCCCTCGTGAACCCCGAGAACGCCGCGCAGACCTACTTCGTTCCCGCGACCCCCATCACGGACGGGTTCCTCCGCGCCACCCTCGCTCCCGGCATTCCCGCGGGCATGTACCGCGTCGAGGTGCGCAACCTCGGCGGCGTGGCGGCGGCCACGGACCTCCTCACGGTCCTCCCAGGCCCCACCCTCGCGGCGCCCAAGATCACGAGCGTCTCTCCCACGACCCTCACGCTCCCCGGGGTCGTGGACATCCGCGGCACGGGCCTCAAGGCCCTCACGGGCGTGTTCCTGGTGCCCGTCCTCCAGGGCGACCCCATCCCGCTCCTCGCGCTCCCCCGCGGTGAGGACTTCCTGTCCGCAGCGGTGCTCCCCGGCATGCCCCCGGGAGCCTACCGTGTCCGCGTCGACACCGCCGCGGGCTCCGTGACCACGAGCGCGCAGGTGACCGTCGCGGCGAGCCCCCCGTTGCCGGCGCCGGTCATCACGCGCGCAACCCCCTCGGAAGCCTACTTCCCGACCCTCGTGACCCTCCAGGGTGAGCACCTCGCGCCTGTCCAGAAGGTGGAGCTCGTCTACCCCACGGGTGGCGCTCTCGTGCTCGCCGCGGTTCCCCTGGGCCCGAACCTGATCCAGGTCCACGTGCCCCCGCCCGGCCCCGGCGTGTACAAGATCAAGGTGACGACGCCCGGCGGCTCCGCCACGACGCCCTTCACAGTCCACCTCAACCCGCCCGCGATCACCCACGTGTTCCCGATGACGGGGACCGGGCCCTTCTCCATGACTGTGATGGGCGTCAACTTCGTGGACGTGCTCGCCGTCACCCTCACGCCCACCACGGGCCTCACCCTGCCGGTGCCCGTTCCCCACACGGTTGTGACCAACACCCTCCTCACCGTGAGCGTCCCCGCGCGCTTCCCCGGTGGCGACTACGTGCTCAGCGTGGTCACCGCGGGCGGCACCGCGACGGCTGAAGGCGTCGGCGACGGGGCCGTGCACGTCAACGGCCCCACCACGCCCGGCCGCCCCCTCCTCACGAGCTTCGCGCCCGCGCAGGGCGGCGCCGGCACCGAGATCGCCCTCCGCGGCCTCCGCCTCGGCACGACCTTCCTCGTGACCGCGCAGCTGCAGGGCTCGGACGCGCCGCCGGTGCCCCTCGCGTTCCGCTCCTCCAGCGACAGCCGCGTGGTGGCCGCGGTGCCCCCGCTCCTGCCCCCGGGCCAGTACGTCCTCGCGGTGCAGACCCTCGGCGGCCACGCCTCCACGGCGGCCCTCACCACGAGCGTCTTCACGGTGCCCCAGGTTGCGCTCCCGGCCGTGCCGCCGATCCGCGTGACGGGCGTCACGCCCATCTCGGGTGAAGCCCCCACAACGATCCACCTCCTCGGCGCGAACTTCTCCAGCGTGAGCGCCCTCGAAGTCCGCGCCCTCGACCACCAGGGCCGCCCCGACCTCGTTGCCGTTCCCTGGTGGCGCAACAGCGACGCGGACATCAGCGTCTTCCTGCCGCCCCTCTACGCGGAGGGCGAGTACGCGTTCCTCCTTCGCGGCTTCGACGGTCAGGAAGTCCTCACGAACGGGGGCGCCAAGCCCATCACCTTCCGCGTCACCGGCCGCGAGGCCGCAGGCCCGCCTACCCTCCTGCAGGTGACGCCCCAGTCTGTCCAGGCGCCCGGCAGCGTCTCCCTCCTCGGGCGCAACCTCTCCGGCACGAGCACGGTGGAGGCGCAAGCCGTGGGCCGCGAGACCGGCGTCGAGCGCTTCGGCCTCCCCTGGACCCTCTCTTCCGACACGGAGCTGCGCGTCCACCTGCCTCCCCTCTTCCCCGCGGGAGAATACACGTTCCTCGTCCGCACCTGGGACGGCCGCGAGGCCACCACCGACGGGTCGCCCCGTCTCAGCATCCGCGTCGCCGCGCCCCCCGCGGCCCCCGCCGCACGCATCACGGGCGTCACGCCCGCCTCCGGCACGGCCCCCGGCGCCTTCCGCCTTGCAGGCGAGAACCTGGACGGCGTTGCGCGCTACGAAATGTGGACTGCGACCCCCGGCTATGCGGGACCCCTGCCCGTCGTTCCCGTGCACCGCCTCCTCTCGAAGACGAGCGTGGAGATCCTCACCCCGCCCGGCCTTCCTGCGGGCGAGTACACCTTCGTCGCCGTCATGTGGGACGGCCGCACCCACAACACCGCCGGCATGGCTGGCGTGAAATACACAGTCAACGCGAACCCCACGCCGCCGCCCGCGCCGCTCCCCGTCGTCACCGGCCTCTCGCCCAAGCGCGGCGAGGCCCCCGGCACCTTCCATGTGCTCGGCGACAACCTCGGAAGCGTCGCTCGCGTGGGCCTCATGACACGCTCCGAGAACTACATCGGCCCCAACCCCGTGTCGGTCGTGTGGCGCCTCCGGTCTGACGGCGACCTCGAAGCCTCCCTCCCGCCGGGCCTCCCCACGGGTGAATGGAGCATCGAGCTTGTCACCTGGGACGGCCGCTCCGTTCGCACGGACGGACCCGGTGTTGCTTCCCGGCACGTCTACACCGTGACGGCCACGCCCGCTCCCGTGCAGCCTGTCCTCACGGGCTTCTCGCCCGCGAGCGTGCCCGCCGGGTCCACGGTGGAGGTCACGGGGCGGAACCTCGACGGCATCCTGGCCGCATGGCTGACACCCAAGAGCGTCCTCATCCCGGCCCCGGTCGCGGTTCCCTTCAGCCGCAACAGCCCCGACCGTCTCACGCTCCACCTGCCGCCCGTCCTCGGCAGCGGCGACTACTGGATCACGGTGGATGCGCCCGGCCTCAGCGCGGATACGTCGCGCCTCAACCCCGACGCGCTCCGCGTCGAGGGGAAGGACTCGAGCAACCTCCCGAAGCCGGAGCTCAGCCACATCGAGCCCAAGCGCGGCGGCGCGGGCACCGAGATCCGCATCTTCGGCAAGAACTTGAGCAGCGTGGTAAGCGTCGGCATCGGCGGCACGGGCTCGGGCGCCGAGTACGAGTACGGCGACCTCCTCTTCCGCCACGTGAGCCCCACCGAGCTCCGGGCCATCATTCCCTTCTTCACGTACAGCGCCGACAAGTACTACGTCTCGGTCGATGACGGCGCGAACCGGTGGATCGACCACTACAGCCAGGGCGACAACCTGCGCTTCGTCCTCGAAGAGGGGTTCGGCGTCAAGGGTCCCAGACCGGAGTGGCCCAGGATCCGCGAAGTCAGCCCCGCCGAGGTCGGCTCGACGCCCGCGACGGTGCGCCTCCGCGGCGACCACTTCAAAACCACCACGGGAGTCACCTTCGAAGGGACCTCCGGCCAGGGCGACGTGCCCGTGTTCTACAAGGTTCTCAGCCCCAGCGAGGTCGAGGTCGTGCTGCCGCCCTTCATGGCTCCCGGCACCTACGAGATCATCCTCTCGAACGGGAACCCCGACGGGTGGCGCGCGAGGAGCTCGGACGTCCTCGAGGAGGGCTTCCGCGTCCGCGGAGGCTCCGATCCCGCGGAGATCCCCTACCCCGAGTTCCACTACGCGACCCCCAACTCCACCCGCCTCGGAAACGCCTTCACGGTGGTAGGGAAGGGCTTCACGACGGCCCGCCAGGTGGAGCTCCTCGCCTGGCAGGGGAGCCAGTCCACCGACTACGAGATTGCCTTCCGCGTCCTCAACGACACCCATCTGCTCGCCTACCTGCCGCCCTTCGGGCTTCCCGCCGGCGAGTACGGCGTGCACGTCACGAACGCGCGCGGCTGGACCTCGCGGAGCAACGATTTCTACATCCTCGACGGTAGCCCCGCTCCCGCGGCACCCCGCATCACGAGCTTTACGCCAACGTCAGGACGGGAACGCATCCGCGTGACGGGCGAGAACTTTGCCCTCGCCCATTCCGTGACGCTGAGGTCCGACCAGGTGCCCGTTCCGCTCCCTGTGGTGTTCAACGTTGTGAACGACACCCTCCTGCTGGTGCACCTGCCTCCCTTCGCTCCCGCCGCGGACTACACCATCACAGTGAACACGCCGGGCGGGTCGGCGACCACGGCCACGAAGTTCCAAGTTCCCGCGCTCCCCGCAGGCACCAACGTCATCGACGGGACCACTTTCGGACCGCCGAAAATCAACGGCCTCCTGGGCGTGAACGGCGAAGCGCCCCGCCACATCCGGCTAGAGGGCCTGAGCCTCGACCAGGTGATTGAGGTCGCCGTCGTGCCTGCACCTGGCACCCCCGGGGGGATCCTAATGCCTGTCCCGATCCTCCCCTCCTCGGCGACGAGCCTCACGGTGGCCCTGCCCCCCTTCACGCCGCCCGGCACCTACCATCTTGACGTGAAGGGCTTTGGAGGCACGACTCGCGTGGGCACGCCCATCACCATCACGCGTGCCGGGAGCGTCCTCGGCGCGCCCACGATCACGAGCGTCACCCCTCCCTCGGCCGAGGTCGGGGCCCTGATCACGGTCCGCGGAACGAACCTCGGGGCCGCCGTGCTCTGCATCGCCGAGGTGGGCACCCCAACGTGCAACACGGGGACGTCCAGCATCTCGAAATCCGTGGTCACCGCGCCCACGGGAGTCCACGTCTTCCTTCCCCTCTTCGCCTCGAAACCGGATGGAACGGAGATCACGGCTGCTCTCGTGGACCCCGCTTTCCACCTGCAGTATGCAACCTGCACGGGTTTCCAGCTCTACGACTGCGCCAGCGCGTCCCTCGCGAACACGCTGAAGCCTGGCAACTACGAGCTCATCGTGGCGAGCCTCGGGGGCACCGCCCGGGTGGCCTTCCAGGTGGTGAAGGCACCCACGATCTTCGCCGTGTACCCGCCCCTCACCCTGAGGGACCGCGACGTCACCATCGCAGGCACGGACCTCGGCTACGCCACCTCCGTGAAGGTTGGCACCGCAGGCGCCACCTTCAGCGCCCTCGCGAACGGGTCGCTCAAGGTGCGCGTTCCCGCGAGCGCCGCGGTGGGATGGAACCAGGTGAGGATTACCACGCCCGGCGGCGAGGCCACCACGTTCCTCCAGGTGCTCCCCAACCCGCCCGTCGTCACCGGCTTGAGCCCCCTCACGGGCGCTGCCGGAACGGTCGTCACCTTCAGCGGCAGCAACTTTGCCGACGGCCACGACCTCAAGGCGAACGGCATCTCACAGGCCCGCACGGTGGCAAACGACCGGACCATTCGCTGGACCGTCCCCGCGACCCTCGGCACCGGGCCCCTCGCGATGACGCTGGAGGGCCTGCCCGCCGGAATCTTCACGGTGCTGCCGCCCCCGCCCACCATCACCGATGTCGCGCCCTCCCGGGTTGCCCTCGGTGGCACGGTGACAATCTCGGGGACGGACTTCGCCGCTCCCGTTGCCGCCTGCATCCAGAAGGGGTCCGAGGCGTGCCGCCCCGTGGTGGCGACCCGCGTGAATGACGGGAGGCTCACCTTCCCCGTGGACCCCCTCACGCCCGCAGGCGACTACAAGGTGAAGGTGACCGCGCTTGGCGGCACCGGCACCTCCAGCGCGACGTTCAGGGTGCTCCCAGTCCCCGTGGTCACGGGGGTGTCGGCGCCCGCTCTCGCGCGCTCGACGCCCTTCACGATCGCCGGCACGGGCCTCACCGACCTGGTGCGCGTCCGCATCGGGGACGTGGAGCTTGCAGGCGCCTCCGCCTCCGCGGATGGCCGCACCATCTCCGCCACGATGCCCGCGAACGCCCCCACGGGACCGCGCACGCTCCGGGTGGAGACCGCCGGCGGTGTGGCGACCTTCGCGGTCGTGGTGGTGGACGCGCCGCCCTCGATCTCGGGCTTCACGCCGAGCGAAGCAGCCCCCGGTGCCACCATCACCATCACCGGCGAGAACCTCAAGGACACGGTTTCAGTGTGCATGAAGCGCGTCGGCCGCAACGGCCCCGCCGGTGCGTGCCGCCCCCTCGTCCTCGACCCCGTGCGGACGAACACGCAGGTGAAGGCGTACCTCACGCCCACGCCCGAGGCCATGGCTGACGGTTTCACCCTGTTTTCCGCGGGCAGCTGGCGTCTCTACGTGACGACCCTCAGCGGCACCGCGAACACGGGCCACCTCAACCCCGCGAACCTCCGCGTCCCCCAACCGCCCGAGATCCACGGCTTCGGGCCGGCCACGGCGGAGCGCGGCGCCATCGTGGAGATCACGGGCGAGGACTTCCGCGCCGGAAGCACCGTGAGGTTCGGTGCCGTCGCCGGGACCGTCCGTGAGATCACCGAGACCCGGATCCGGGTTGAGGTTCCCGCGAACGCGCCCCTCGTTCCGTCCCCCATCACGGTGAGCGGACCGAACGGCGTCGCTGTCTCCTCGGGCCTCTTCACCCGCGTCGTGCCGGTGCCTGTGATTGTCGTGTTCACGCCTGGCGCCGCCGTGGGCCGCGAGATCACGATCACGGGCAGCGCGTTCAACGCCGTGGACGGCGTCCGCATCGGAGGCAAGACGGCCACGTGGTCGCGCCAGAGCGACACGGTGCTTCGCGCCACGGTTCCCTCGGGGCTCACCGTGGGGCTCACCTACACCGTGGGCGTCCACTCCGCCGACCTCGGCTGGTCGTACGCGGTGGAACGCCTCCTGATCCTGCCGCCCCCGCCCTCCATCAGCAGCCTGTCGCAGACGGTCCGCTGGCCTGGAGAGTCCTTCAGCATTGACGGGTCGAACCTCCTCAGCACCTACGCCGCCTGCCTCCACAAGGACGGCGAGTGCAAGGGCTGGCTGGTCTACCCCGTGCTCTCGACGGACGTCCCGACGAACAGCCGCATCCGCGTTGCGATCCCCTTCCGCACGGACGCCGCGACCTACCAGGTGAAGGTGTTCACGGCGGGCGGCGAGGCCCTCTCGAGCGGCACCATCCGCGTCCGGTGAGGCCCGCGGGACGGGCTGCGGCCCGTCCTCGCCTCCCGGGAGCGCAGCGCTTACGCTGCGCGCTCCCTCGTGGGGAGCGTGAGGGTGCCCTCGGTGAAGGTCCACACGCCCGTGGTGAGCGTGATGGGGAACTCGGTGCGGCCCGCCACGAGCGCCGGCAGGCTGCCGGCGGGGACGGTGGCGACCCCGTTGCCTGCAAAGTAGTCCGTCGCGGTCCAGTTCGCGCGCCAGATGCCGAGGCCGCGTTCCGTGGGTGTGAACTCCACGAGCTTCAGGTCCGTGACGGCGCCCACGTCGCGGCCCACGGCGCCGCGCATCGTGATGGTGCCCACGCCCTCGAAGGTGTAGGACGCCTCGACGAGGCCCGGTTCCGAGGTGGCGCTCCTCCCGACGCTAGCGGTGCCCGCGCGGGCGGGCATCCCGGCCTCGAGGAGCACGGCGCGGCGGTCCGCGTCCGGAACCAGCGTGTCCCAACGGACGGTGTAGACGGTGTTCTCCTCCCGAAGCGGCTCCGGCGGAAGGGCCGCCGTCCAGAAGCTCCCGTAGGCCATGGGCGCGACGGTGCCGTTGAGGCCCACGCCGCTCTCGCACTCGAAGGCCTCGAGCCCCATGAGGGCCATGCCGTCCACGCCCAAGGGCAGGAAGCCGCGGTCCGGCTCCCACCCCTCGGGAAGGTAGGGGCGCAGCGCCTCCTCCTCCACGCCGGTCCAACCGACAACGATGCGGCACCCCGCGAGGCCCCACGGGAGCGTCGATGGGAGCCCCGCAGCGTCGGGCGCGCCCGCCTCCGGAGCGGGTACGGGCGGTTCGGTAACGCAACCGGCGAGGGCGGCGGCGAGGAGCAGGGCTAGGGAAAGGACACGCAGGGGCTCACCCGGCCGCCTCCACGGGGCAGGCGGAGATGACCCTTGTGGACCGGTTCTTGGAAGGTCCCGTCCCGGGCCACGCTAGCCGCGCAGGTCCAAGTCCCGGTCGTCGATCTCTTCGGGGGGCACGGGCTGGAAGTCGTCCGGGAGGAACAGCTTCTGCTTCTCCACCACCTCGGCGGAGTTTTTCGCGGAGGCGTACTCCTCGAGGGGTTCCTTGTTGAGGGTGAAGAAGGTCTCGCCCCAGTTGAACTTCGACATGAGGAAGCGCGCCTGGTCCGGCTCCCCGATGATGTACAGGGAGGCGGCGAGGGCCTCCACGGTGCTGAGGATGAAGGGGCGGCCGTAGTTCACGGGGTTCGCGGCAAGCAGGAAGGGGAGCGCGCGGGGCTGCGTGCGCGGCCGGGCCTCGGGGAAGGTGCGCTCCGCCCACTTCCAGGAGCAGTCGAAGGCCACGATGCCGCGCTTGAGGGCCGTCTCCCGATCGAGCGGGCTCATGGCCTGGGGCGCGAAGGGGTCGAGGAGGAGGGAACCGCGTGGGATGGCGTGGGTCTTGGGGGGCAGGATCGTCACGAGCCCGAAGCGCTCGGCCTTGAGCGCCGTGTTCTTCTTCGGGTCGTCCTGGGCCACGCGGTACACGAGGAGCGGGACGGGCATCTCATCGCCCTCAAGCAGGCCCTTCGCCTTAAGGGTTCTCTACCCCGAGGAGGCGTGCAAGGCCTGCCCGCACCTCGTGGAAGGTCTCGAAGGGCGTGTGCGCGACCCCGTTCTCGCGGCAGTACCGGAGGAGGCGGCGGCGGGCAAACACGTGACGGGCAAAGGTGGAGGGACAGAAATCGGTGCTCCCGTCCCCCACGAACACGAACTCCTCGTCCGGGTGCTCCCGCAGGCGCGCCATCACGAAGGTCTTGCAGCAGGCGCAGTAATCGCAAAACTCCGGGCGGGGACTGGCGTTTGGCATCTCGACTGCCACCGGGTGGCCCCGGGGGCCCCCGAAGCGGACGCGGTTCCCGAACACGGGAATTCCCGTGACGCCCTCGCGCTCAAGGAGGGGCTTCACGTAGTTCTCCAGGCCCCCGGTAATGATGGCAACGGGGACCTCGTGGCTGCGGCAGAACTGGAGGAGCTCATGGAACCCGTCCCGCACGCGGGCCTTCTTCGCCACGTAGGCCGCCATCTCCTGCTCGGTGGCCTGGATGAGCGTGTACTGCCGCGCGTCAAGCTCCTTGAGGGTGAGTCGCCCCTCCATGTAGCTCCGCCAGAGCTCCAGGTGGCTCCCGTCCCCCAAGTCCTCGATGAGGAAGTCGCCGACGCCGCCCACGGTGATGGTGTCGTCGTAGTCAAGGAAAACGCGCAACCGGCGAGCCATGGGCAGCCCCTCACGGAGCGCCTGGCATAAATCAGTGTTGCCGAGGCCCCACGGCCATGTCGGCCACCATGTGGAGGATGCCCGGAGAGTGGCTCTTCACGGCACGCACCAGCAGGGGGCGGGCCTCGCGGCCCACGGCCGCTGCCGCCTCCTGGACAAGACGCACGGGCTCGGTGTAGGCGAGGGACTCGTGGAACGTGTCATGGAAATGGACGACGCCGCCCTCGGGACGGAGAAGCCGCATCGCCTTCGGGAGGAACCGGGCCGTGCCCGGGAAGTACCCCATGTGGACGCGGTGGGCAATCCCCTCCAGGGGGAAGTCGCGGTTGTCGCCGTGCCATGGCCGCACCACGCCCTCCGCGCCGTTGCGCGCCACGTTCTCCTGCAGAAACGCGAAGGAGCCCGGGTTCAGTTCGAGCGCGTGGACGCAGGCGGCGCCCGCGTGCACGGCCAGGGGGAGCGTAAAGTAGCCGATGCCCGCAAACATGTCGACCACGGTCTCGCCGCGGGCGTCCAGTTCACCGATGCGGCGGCGCTCCTCCACGTTTCCGGAGGAGAACATGATGCGGCTTGCGTCGAGCGCGTACTCGATGCCGTTCTCCACGACGACGGCGCGGGCCTCGCTGCCGACGAGGAATTCGGTCTCCCGCATCTCCCGCAGTTCCCCCGCGACGCCGCCCACGTCCCGAAGCACCGTGCGCGCGCGGAGGGCCCGCGCGTAGAGGGCGCCCACCTCGCGGCGGTAGGGAAGGAGGGGCTCGGGCAGTTTCAGGACGACGACGTCGCCGAGCTTCTCCCACTTGCCCGGGAGGAGCCCATGGAGGTCCGGAGGGAGGCCCGATTCGCGGGCGAGGAGCGCGATTTCCTGCTGTGGATCCCGGGGACGGTAGAAGGCCTGGGGCCCCTCCTGGGTGACGGCCTCGCCGCCGAAGCGGGCGGCGGCCTCGCGCGCCGCAGCCTCCGACACAACGGGGATCTCCACGCTATCGAGAAGGCGGGTGAACTTCCGTTTGCCATCAAGGAGTCCCGCGCGGTGCAGATGCGTCTTAACGGCCTCCGCTTCTGACGCAGGGACGCGGACAGCAAATGCTTTATCGGGCTGCCAGCCATGCGAAGGCACGAGGGCTGCCATGTCCGTCAGGTTATTTGCTCCTTGTGTCGCGCTCCTTCTCGTTCTCGTCGCCGGGGTGGCGACGGCGGCCCCGACCGGCCCCCAGGCCCTCACCTGCGACCCGGACCCCAACCCCGCGCGCGGCCAACACATCGAGTCTCAGTACCTCCTCACCTTCGTGAGCCTCTCGGAGATTGAGGTCTCGGGCATCCTCGGCGTCAAGAAGGTGACGCTCAACACGGGCGTGGAGTCGGCTGACGGCATCCGCAACGCCTATGCCCAGCAGAAGGAGGGCGCCCCCGGCTCGGGCGACCTCGTGCAGTCCATCGAGCAGGAGGTCACGGTGGCCTTCGAGCAGGGCCTGCGCCGTGCCTTCCCCGAGGGTCACGTTTCCGTGGAGCCCGCGGACCTCGACCAGGCAAGCCTCGAGAAGCCCCGTGAGGGCACCTGCTGGGGGCCCCCCGTGGACTTCCACGTGCGGGGTCACGTGCTCCTCGACTTCACCGAGCTCGCTGGGCCCGAGGCGAAGGAGGAGGATGCGCAGGTGGCCTTCCGCATCGGCGCCACCCTGGACTCTTATTTCAACGTCTCCACGCCGGCGGGCCACAACGCGAGCTACCGGTTCGTGCTGCCCAGCCTCCCGCCCCTCCAGGTGGAGCGTATCTCAAGCCTCTCCGAGGCCTACGGGGCCCTCGCCCGCTCCATGCCCCTCGTCTTCGTCGGGGAGCCCGAGGGCGTCACGAAGGTGAGCGAGACGGAGGCCACCCTCACCGTGGAGGCCTGGAACGCTCCCGGCCCCCGCACCGTTCCCATCAAGCTCCCCCTCGGTGGCCGCGGCGCCCCCCGCTACACCGAGCAGGACGCGAAGGTGGAGGTCACCGTCGACCTCAAGGAGATCAAGACCTCCCTCGGGGACCTCATGGACAACAAGAAGCCAACCATCGACGTGGACGTCCGCGCAAACGCGGTCATCGACGTGATGAAGGTGCCCGACTCCTTCAAGGCCCGCCTCGCCGAGTCCAACCTCCGCCTCGAGTACGTGGACTCCGACGGCATCCGCCTCCTCATCCACAAGAAGGTCATCGCCCAGGACCGCCTCGACCGCATCGAGAAGAGCCTCCTCGACAAGCTCCGGGCGAAGGTCGTGGACCTTGGCGGCAGCCGCGACTCCGTGAAGGGCGGCTTCCAGGCCGGAACCCTTGACTGGACCGGCGCCTTCGCCAACAAGGGCCTCGTGTTCCAGGCGACCTCCAGCTTCACCATCGTGCCCGGCCAGAAGAGCGCGACCGGTGCCCCCACGGAAGGCCTCAGCTTCTACACCATCTCCCAGTCGATCAAGCCCACCCTCGTGGAGGGCTACCCCACCGACTACGTGGTGTACCTGCCCAAGCACATCGAGCTCGTGAGCGCCGCCTACACCCTCGGGAACGCCGAAACCCTCCCCGTCACCGGCGACCAGGAAGGGTTCCGCGTCCGCGTGACGGAGGACGGCGGCGTCGTGACCATGGGGCTTGGTGTCACGCCGAGCTTCCTGTGGTCCACCTTCCCCGGCCTCGTCCTCGGCGTCCTCGCCGTGGTCCTCCTCATCCTGCTCGGCATCTTCCTTCTCGTGAGGAAGATTGTGCGCAGGAACAAGTAAACCACAGGCGCGGGGCCCCGTCTTTCCTGGTATGGCGGGGCCTCGACGTCGCTTGGCAAACCGCTTCAGTGCAACCCAGCACCTTTAAATAATCAGGCCCCTTTACCCGGGGTTGCACTATGGTTGACGAGGACGCCGAGATTTTCGGCACCGAAGAGGAGTTCAACGAAAACGTTCGCGTCCGGCTTCCGGACAAGCGCCAGATGGAACTCTTCGGTATCGCCGACCAGCTCCTTGGTGGTTCCCGCCTGAAGGTGATGTGCGAGGACGGGATTTCCCGTGTCTCCCGCATCCCCGGCAAGATGAAGCGCCGCATGTGGATCCGCGAGGGCGACCTCGTCATCGTGAAGCCGTGGGAGTTCCAGTCCGACAAGGCCGACGTCGTGTGGCGCTACACAAAGACCCAGGCGCAGTACCTGTCCCGCAAGGGCATGGTTCCCAAGTCCATCGACGTGTTTTGAGGTGTTCCCGTGAAGCGCCCCCTTCCGGGCCTTCCGATTCGGTCGCCCAACCTTCGTGAAATCGACGTTTCCGACGATTGGTTGGACGTCGTCGAAGGCCGTCTGCAGAACCTCCACAACGAGGTGCAGAAGCGCGATTCCCAGTCCCGCAAGACCCTTGACGAGGTCTTCGACGAGTCGACCCTTCTCATCCTGTACAAGCTCATCAGCAACGGGCTTCTCGAGACCATCGACTACCCCGTGAGCACCGGCAAGGAAGCGAACGTGTTCCACGCGACGGCACGCGGCGGCGGAAGCCTCGCCGTGAAGATCTTCCGCGTGAACACCGCCACCTTCCGCTCCTTCATGACCTACATCCACGGCGACCCGCGCTTCCAGAGCGTGCGCCAGCAGCGGCGCGACATCGTGTACGCGTGGACGCAGAAGGAGTACAAGAATCTCCAGCGCATGCAGCAGGCCGAGGTCCGCGTCCCCAACGCCCTCGCCTACCACAGCAACGTGCTCGTGATGGACTTCATCGGGGACCAGGGCACGCCCGCGCCCCTCGTGAAGGACAGGCCCCCGAGCGACCCCCGGGCCGCCTACGAGGACGTGTGCGAGAACTACCGCCGCATGTACCGGGGCGCAAGCCTCGTGCACGGCGACCTCAGCGAATTCAACATCCTGAACCTCAACGAAGAGCTGTTCATCATCGACGTCGCCCAGTCCGTCCTCACGCGTCACCCCATGCGGGACGAGCTGCTCACGCGCGACGCGAAGAACCTCACCCGCTGGTTCCGCAAGCTCGGCGTGAAGACCACGCCCGAGGAGACCCTCGCCGCCATGAAGGGCCCCGACCCCGTGGCGGACGAGGAGCCGGAGGACGAGGACTTCGAAGATGAAGACTACGAGGATGAAGACGACGAAGGGGAAGAGGAAGAGCAGTAGGACGTGACCCCATGGACTTCACGGTTATCAAGATCCCCCAGAATCGCGTCGGCGTCCTCATCGGTCCCGAAGGGAAGACCAAGCAGGAAATCGAGGACCGAAGCAACGTCAAGATTTACATCGACAGCGAGTCGGGCGAGGTGACACTCGACGAATCGAAGGCCTTCGAGCCCATCGTGGCCCTCAAGGTGCGAGACGTCGTGCGCGCGCTCGGTCGCGGCTTCAGCCCCGAGCACGCGTTCCGCCTCTTCCAGGACGACATGTACCTCGAGGTGCTCGACCTCAGCGACTTTGTCGGGAAGGACAAGAAGGACATGGAGCGCGTCCGCGCCCGCCTTATCGGCACGAACGGGAAGACCCGCCGCACCATCGAGGAGGACACGGGCGTCAACATGGCCATCTTCGGCAAGACCGTGAGCGTGCTCGGTGAGATCAACGAGGTTCAGGCGGCCCGTGAGGCCGTCGTCATGATCCTCGAGGGCGCGCCCCACTCCGCCGTTTACAAGTTCCTGGAGCGCCGCCGCAAGGAGCTGCGCCTGCAGGAGCTCGGGCTCGAGTAACGCAGCTCCTGAAGGGGAGTCCAGAGGGGCGGAGCCCCTTTGGTCAGGGGTTGCAAGGGGGCGACGCGCCCCTTGCGACGAAGTGCGCGGGGCCGCGAGGCCACGCCACGGAGTCTGTCGGCGGCCTTGCCGCCGACGGTTTTTCGCCGCCGCAAGGAGCTGCGCCTGCAGGAGCTCGGGCTCGAGTAAGGTGGCAACCTTCCCGGGCCCGGCGCGCAACCATCTGGTTTCAGCGGCAGCCGTGAGGTTGCACGGTTGTCGATGGCGGTTTCGACGTTTTGGCGTCTGATCCATAAGCGCCTTAAGCTTTCCAGAAGAAGTCAAGGTCAACCTGGAGGGTCGTCAGCCCTTTTGCCGGCCCTGCCTCGCGCGCCCCCCGAGGGCGCTTGCTGGTGATTCCAAGTGAGCCCCGACCAGACCGACCGCCGCAACCCTCTCCACGTTGAGACCCCCTACCCCCGCTACGAATCCACGAGCCAGGCCTACTGGCGCGACCTTCGCCACGCGAAGCGCTTCGGCTCCTCCCGTTGAAGTTAGAAATCGTTAAGGCCGCCCCTCCCGCTCCTCGGTTCCATGGAACACGAGGCTACCTGGATCCAGTGGGGCGTCGTTCTCGGCTTCCTGGCCCTCTTCTTCGCCTTCATCTTCTGGCAGGCCCGTCGCGTCCGCCGCAAGTGGCACGCCCTCGGCGACCGCCTCGGCTTCGAGGTGAAGGCCCACCCGCACTTCTTCGGGGACCACACCCTCGTGGGCTCCTACGCGGGCGTCCCCACCGTCCTCGCCCTCTTCGAGCGCGGCAGCGGCAAGAACCGGAAGCAGTTCACCGCCATCGAGATGGCGGCCGCCGAAGCCCCCAAGGGCCTCTACGTGAAAGTGAGCCGGGAGGGCATCGGCGACTGGATCGCGAAGAAGTTCGGCGGCCAGGACGTGCAGGTGGGGGACGAGGCCTTCGACCGCGCCTTCCGCATCCAAGCTTCCGACGAGACGCTCTGCCGCGAGCTCCTCGACCCCGTCACGCGGCAGGCCCTTCTCGAGGCCGAGAAGTTCGGGCAGCTCCACGTCGACGGCCACGTCGTCCAGTACGTCGTCTCCGGCTACCGTTTCAAGCCCGAGTTCTTCGAAGCCGCCATGCCCTTCGTGGCGCAAGTGTCCGGGAACCTGTCGCGGCTTCCTGGCGCGACGGTGCCACCGCCTGAGGAACCCCTCGCTTAGGTCCGCCGCTCCTCGTGATCCTCGCGCAGCCCTTCCAGGTACCTCTGGTAGTCCGCCGCCGTGTCCAGGGTGAGGGCGGGCCCCTTGTGGCCGCAGCGCTCGCACCGGTAGGCGTCGGGGAAGAGGGCACCCGCGAGGAAGGTGGGATGCAGCTTCAGGGAGCCGCACTGCATGCAGGCCTGGAAGGGCCCCGCGCCCTCCTGGTCCTTGGGGACGACGAGGGGCGGCTGCACGGGGCCGAGCTCGGCCACGCGCGCATCCACGCGCGCGGCCTCCGCCGCGTGCGCGCGGCGGCGCTCCCCCTTCGTGGCGAGCGCGTACAGGATGCCGAGGAGGATGAGGACGGCGCCGCCCGCGCTGAGGACGAAGGGCCCGATGCGGCGGTAGCCGCCGAGGAAGAAGCCGGCGGCAGCGAGCACCACGGCGCCCGCGAGCAGGAACAGGAGGATGCGGGTGCGGGGGTCCATGGTTCAGTCCTCCCAGGGTTCCACGTGGATGAGCGTCTCCTTCACGCCGAGGGCCGCGGAAAGCTTCTGCTCGACGGCTTCGGTGATGGCGTGGGCCTCGATGACGTCCTGGGTGTTCACCACGAGGTGCATCTGGACGAAGCCCTCGTTGGGGCGGCCGCGGGAGCGGATGTCGTGCACGTTCGTGACGCCGGGCACCTCCATCACGAGGCGCTTCACCTCGGCAGGGTCGTACAGGATGCTGTCCGTGAGCACGGGCAGGGTGCTGCGGAACAGGGAGAAGCCAGCCCAGGCCACCACGCCCGCCACCAGGAAGGTGACGAGCGGGTCCGCAAAGGGGTACCCGTACCGCGTGGCCACGAGGCCCGCGATGACGGAGCCCGTGACGAACACGTCCACCCGCGTGTGGGCGGCATCCGCCGCGAGCACCTCGCTCTGGAGGCGCTTGGCCTGCCGCTGCTCGTAGAGGGTGACGCCGATGTTGAACAGGAGCGTGAAGCCGAGGACGCCCAGCGTCAGCTCGTCCGCGAGCACTTCCTGCGGCGTGCCGAGGCGCGTCCAAGCGGCGGAGACGAGCTCGTAGGCGGTGAGGAACAGGAAGCCCGACAGGAAGAAGGCGCCCACGGTCTCGAACTTGCCGTGGCCGTAGGGGTGGTCGTCGTCCGGGGGCCGCGTGGCGATGTGGATGAGCACGAGGGCCACCACGTTGTTGAGGGCGTCGATGCCCGCGTGGGCCGTGTCGCCGAGCACGGCCAGGGACCCCGCCCGCAGGCCCACGAAGAGCTTCAGGACCACGATGGCGAGGTTGAGGGCGAAGACCACGAGGAGGGTCCTCCGGACGGCCTTCGCATACCCGCGCATACCCCCGCTTTAGGCGAGGCCTTCTTATGAAAACCTATCGAAGCGCAGCCCAAGAAAGCTAGAGCCCCGCAACACCCCCGGGGCGAGGCGGCGAACGCCTTATCCGGTCTCGCCCATTCCGCCCCGCATGGACCCTGTGTGGATGGTCGCGGCGGGCGTCGCGGTTCTCCTCGTCATCGTTGGCATCGTCCTCGCTGCCCACGACCGGCGCGAGGCCCTCGGCCGCATCCGCCTCCTCAGCGCCGAGGCCTCCTGGCGGGTGGTGCCCCTCCGGCACGGCCGAAACCAGGCGGGCCCCGGCCTGGAGGCGGCCGCCAAGGGCGGCCGCCGTGTCGAGTTCTACTACGGGGAGACC
>DATMKA010000107.1:0-6271 GCA_035553595.1 Thermoplasmatota archaeon
GAGGGGGTCCACGTCGCGGCGGGTGCGGGGGTCCGAGGGCTTCTCAGAGGTCATGAGGCTCCCTCTGGGGCACGGCCTATTTGGGCGTGTCGGGAGTGGCCTTCCGGTGCCTGGTCAGGCTTCGGCCTCGAAGTGCGCGAGGTCCTTGAAGGCCGCGTAGCGCGCCGAGAGCGCCTTCGGGGGCACCTCGCGGAGGCCCTCCACGCTGAAGCGCTCCACGCAGAAGCTCGCAAGGGCGCTCCCCCACACGACCGCCTGCCGCAGCGCTGCCGTGTCCACGCGGTCCTTCGCCGCGAGGTGGCCGAGGAAGCCGCCCGCGAAGGCGTCCCCCGCCCCCGTGGGGTCGAAGACGTCCTCCAGGGGGAAGGCGGGGGCGCTGAACACGTCGTTGCCGTGGAAGAGGAGGGCGCCGTGCTCGCCCTTCTTGATCACGAGGGTCTTGGGGCCGAGGCGGCGGATGTTCGCGGCGGCCTTGATGAGGTTGTGGCTGCCGGAAAGCTCGCGCGCCTCGGAGTCGTTGATGATGAGGCAGTCGAGGCGCCCGAGGATGGCCTCGAGCTCCTTGCGTGCGATGTTGATCCAGAGGTTCATGGTGTCGCCCACCACGAACTTGGGGCGCGCCGCCATCTGGTCGAGCACCTTCGCCTGCACGAGGGGGTGCATGTTCCCGAGAAGGACGTAGGGGCTCCCGCGCGTCGCGGCGGGCAGCTTCGGGTCGAAGGTGCCGAGCACGTTCAGGTCCGTGAACAGTGTGTCGCGCGTGTTCAGGTCGAAATGGTACTTGCCGCCCCACCGGAAGGTCTTCCCGCCCTTCACCACCTCGAGGCCCTCGAGGTTCACGCCGCGCGCCTGCAGAAAGCTGAATTGGCGCAGGTCGAAGTCCTCGCCCACGGCCGCCACCATGTCCACGGGGGCGAAGTAGGACGCGGCGGCGCTCGCGTACGTCGCGCTGCCGCCAAGCACGTCCGTGGCCTTCCCGAAGGGGGTTTCCACAGTGTCGATGCCGATGCTGCCCACGACGAGAACGCGCTGGGCCTGGGGGTGCATGGGCCTCGGAGGCGTGGGCGGGTATAAAACGGTTCAGGCCGGACGAGGAGCGCGGTCCGGGCCCGCCGCCGTCCGGGCGGCGCCTTCGAGGGCGGCCGTCACGTGAAGCCGCCGCCGCGTCGCGCCGCCCTCGATCCGCCACTTGTCGCCCACGCTCTTGCGGAGCTCGCTGTCGAGGTAGGCCTGCAGGTGCGCTTCCGTTGCGAAGAGGAGCAGCCCGCCGCGCTCCCCCGTGGCCGCTTCCTCCCAGTAGAACATCTGGAGGAGGCCGGGGACGGCGAGGTAGTTCTCCCGGTCGGCCTCGATGACGGCCCGCACCTCGTCGGGGGTGAGGCCGCTTCGGAAGGCCACGAACAGGAGCTCCACGCGATCACTTCATGCCGCGGATTTCCTTGAGCTCCGTCACGTCGCGCACGAGGCGGGGCGTGGGCTCGCGGAACACGTCCTGGATGAGGGTGTCGAAGGCGGGCGGGGGCGCCTTCTCGGCCACCTCGATGGCGGTCGTGATGGCGGCGTTGATCTCGGCCTCCAGGGCCTCCTTCTGCTGGGGCGTGAGGAGGCCGCGCGCGGTGAGGAAGCGCTCGAAGCGCACGATGGGGTCGCGTTCGGCCCAGCGCTGCACCTCGGCGGCGTCGCGGTACCGCGTGGGGTCGTCGCTGCTGCTGTGGCCCTGCATGCGGTAGGTGACGGCTTCGATGAGGGTGGGGCCGCCGCCGCTGCGGGCCTTGTCCACCGCCTTCTTCGTCACCTCGTACACGGCGAGGATGTCGTTGCCGTCCACGCGGACGCCCTCGAACCCGTAGGCCTGCGCCTTCACGGCGATGCCGTCCGAGGCGGTCTGCTTCTTGAAGGGGACGCTGATGGCCCACTGGTTGTTCTGGCACACGAACACCATGGGGAGCTTCCAGACGCCCGCGAAGTTCATGGCGCAGTGGAAGTCGCCCTCGCTGCTCGCGCCGTCCCCAAGGTAGCCGGCCATCACGGTGTCCTCGCCCTTGACCTTCGCCGCGTAGGCGGCGCCGGCGGCGTGGAGGAGCTGGGTGGCCATGCTGCTCGACCAGGTGACGAAGTTGAATTGGCGGTCGCTGAAGTGCATGGGCATGCTGCGGCCCTTCTCCACGGCGTGGGCGGTGCCGAACATGTGGTGGAAGTACTTCTCCAGGGGCCAGCCGCGCATGAGCAGGATGCCGCTCTGGCGGAGCGCCGGGAACACCCAGTCGGTGGGTCGGAAGGCGTAGCCGCTCCCGATGGTGGCGCCCTCCTCGCCCTGGCTTGCGCCGTAGAACCCGAGGCGGCCCTGGCGCTGCAGGAGCATGCAGCGGTTGTCGAGGGTGCGCGTCGTGAGCATCGCGCGGTGCATGGCCACGAGGTCCTTGTCCGTGAGGCCCGCGGGGAGGTCCTTGCGGGTCAAGCGCCCGTCCTCCGCGAGGATCTGGTAGGCCGCCTGCGTCATGGCTTCGGCAGCGGTGTCACCCTTCTTAAGGATTCGGCGTAGAACCCGTAAAGTGGGGCAGCCTCCCCGGTGGGGGCCCTCCCAGGCCGCCGGGCGTGCACCCTCGCCGGGTCCGGGCGACCTGTCCGGGCATGGCCGGGGACCGAGGGGCGGGCCAGAACCCTGAAACGGGCTCCGACCGGCCGATTCTTGGATGCGCGAGGCCGCGGCGCCCTTTTCCAAGCGGCCGGAGCAGGAACCATGGACCGAGCAGCAGCAGGACGACACCGGAACGCCTTCAGGGCAGGGCTCATCGCAGCAGGATTGCTTCTCTTGGCGGTGACGGCCGCCTTACCCGCGGAGGCCGCGAGGCCCCACCGCGCCTCCTCCTTCGAACGGGAGGCCGACCGCGTGACCGACTACGTGGCCGACCTCCAGCCGTACCTCGACACCTTGGGCGAGTCCACGCAGCGCCGCGCGAACGTCGTCGCCGACTACTTCGAGGGCTCCCTGGAGCGGCGGGAAGCGCGCCAGGAGCTGCGCGAGGAGCACCAGCGCCTCCGGGAGGACTACCGCGAGCTTCGCCAGTGGGACCCGCCGCGGTCGATGGAGGACTTCCACGACGAGGTGCTCGACGTGTACCGCGACGCGGTACGGGACGCCCGGGCCGACGCCCGCATGTTCTCCTAGCCCGACCGGGCGTCAGGCGCGTACCGGTATCTCGGCCAGCCAGGAGGACACGTCGTTGCCGGGCGCGCCCCACGCGTGGGCCTGAACGTACAGCGTGCCGCTTGCCGGGGCGGTGATGGAGGCGCACACCCGGGCCGAGGAAGCGGTGGTGGATGCAGGAATCGTCTCGGCTGCGAGAGCCGGGGAGTCGCCGTGGTGGATGGCGATGTGGGGAATGCCCGCCACGGTGGAATGGACGGTGGTGCAGGGCGTGAGGGTGGCGCCGGGGGAGACGACGGCGGGCACGCCTTCGAGGCTCACGCTGTACACGGGGCCCGTGGTGAGGGTGACGGCGACGGGAGCGGAACGGGCACCATGGAGGGCCGTGGTGGCGTGGGCCTCCAGGAACAGGGTCACCGTCTCCTCGCCAGGAACGGGCGGGGGCGTGACGCCGTCGCAGAAGCGGCCCGGGCTCGGGCCCGACTGGTCCCGCGTCGTGCCCTGGAAGGCCCCTGCCTCGTAGTGGAGGTCGGTGTGATCAAGGGTCTCGATGCCGTAGGCCTCCCAGCAGGCGGTGAAGGGGGTCCCGCCAGCCCAGGTGTCGGGCGCGCTCACGATGGCAAGCGGCAGGAGCGCATCGAGGAGGCGCTCCTCCTGGGGCGGCACCCCGGGCCCGGGGGGCACGTAACGCGGGAGGTGCGCGACGCCCTCGGGAAGCGTGGGCGTGAACAGGCTCGCGTCATGGCGCACGACCACGGGCGCCGAGAGGAGGTCCACGAGGTCATGGCGCGCGTGGGCCTGTAACACCGTCTGCCGGGTGCCGGCCACGAAGGAGGCGCAGAAGGTGCGCGTGGTCCCGAGGCCGCTCTGATAGGAGCGGGGCTCCGTCTCCTCCTTGAGGCGGCCATCGACGTCCACGTGGAGCGCCGTGTGGTCCACGAAGCCGTTCGAGACGACGCGCCAGCACACCTGGTACGTCGACCCCGGTGCGGCAGTCTCGGGCCACGAGGAGATGTACGTGGCCGCCGGCCCCGGGGCGAGCGGGTCGTGGCCTGCGGTGGCGGGAGCAAGGCCGTGAAGGCCGCCCGCGACGAGGCAGGCGGCGGAAAGAAGGGTCAACAGTGTTCGGGCGGGAACCACGCTGAGCCTCCTGAGTAACCTCGGGAGGCATGCGGCCCGGGCAGGCTTAAGTCTTCCCGGGCCAGCGTATGCTTACTTCCCTTCGAAGGTGGCCTGGCGCTTCTCCATGAAGGCCTTCATGGCCTCCTTCTGGTCGCGGGTGGAGAAGGTGAGGCTCACGGCTTCGAGCTCGTAGGCGAGGCCGGTCTCGATGTCGGTCTCGACGCCGCGGTTGATGGCCTGCTTCGCAAGCTGCACGGCGACGGGGCCGTTCGCGGCGATGGCGCGGGCCATCCCGAGGGCCTCCTCCATGAGCATGTCCTGGGGAACCACCTTGAGCACGAGGCCCATCTCCTGGGCCTCCTTGGCGTTGAATCGGCGGCCCGTGTACACGAGCTCCTTCGCGCGCTGCACGCCGAGGAGGCGGGGCGCGCGCTGGGTGCCGCCGAAGCCGGGGTGGATGCCGAGCCCCACTTCGGGGAGGCCGAAGACGGCGTTGTCGGAGGCGAGGAGGATGTCGCAGCTCATCGCAAGCTCGAGGCCGCCGCCGAAGGCGAAGCCGTTGATGGCGGCAATGACGGGGAGCTTGCCCATCTCGATGTCGCGGAAGATCTGCTGGCCGAGCGTCGTGAACTCGCGCGCCTCGAGGGGCGTCTTGTCCGACATGAACTTGATGTCGGCGCCCGCCACGAAGGCCTTCTGGCCCTCACCGGTGAGGACGACGGCGCGCACGCCGGGCTTCTGGTTGACTTCCTGGAAGGCCGCGCGGAGGTCGCTGAGGACGTCGGGGTTGAGGGCGTTGAGGGCCTCGGGGCGGTCGATGGTGACGACGGCCACGTTGCCGAGGTACTCGGCGCGCACCTTGGGGAGGTGCCAGGGCTTGCCCGCCGCTTCCTGCGCGGCAAGGCTGCGGGGCATGGGGAAGGCCTTGCCCCACTTGTCGCTGTACTTGCGCACGGCGGCGGCGCTCTTCTCGATGCCGAGGGCGTTCATCATCTCGAAGGGACCCTTGGCCCAGCGGAGGCCGATGGTGGCGCCCTTGTCGGTGTCCACGCGGGTGCACACGCCCTCGTCCACGAGGTGCGTCGCGATGCCGAAGGCGACGCCGTAGAGGCGCTCCTTCACGGCCTCGAACTTCGCGGGGTTCGGGGTGCCGCTGAGGTCCCAGTTCTGCTTCGTGGCCACCTGCTGCTCGAGAAGCTTCGCGGGGCGGTAGGCCTCACCGAAGGCCTGGTACAGGGTGGTCTCGGCGTGGAGGCTGATGGGGACGCCCGTGACGTTCATGAGCTCGAAGGGGCCCATGCCGATCTGGAAGGCTTCCTTGGCGGCAGCCTCGATGGTAGGGATGTCCGCGACGCCCTCCTCGAGGAGGCGGACGCTCTCGTTCACCCAGGGCACGAAGAAGCGGTTCACGGCGAAGCCGGCAGCGTCGGCGGTGCGGATGGGCACCTTGCCGATGCGGCGGCTGAAGGCCATAAGGGCGTCGAGCGTCTCGGGGGAGGTGTTCTTGCCGTCCACGACCTCCACGAGCTTGTTGATCATGGCGGGATAGAAGAAGTGGAGGCCGCCGAACTGGGCGGGGCGGTCGGTCACCGCGGCCATGGCGGTGACGGAGAGGGAGCTGGTGTTGGTGGCGAAGATGGCGTCCTTCGGAGCGTACTTGCTGGCCTCCGCGAACACCTCCTGCTTCACCTTGAGGTCCTCGAACACGGCCTCGATGACGAGGTCGGCGTTCTGCACGGCCTCCTTGAGGTCGGTGGTGCCGTGGAGGCGGCCCATGAGGGCGTCGACGTCCTCGGGCTTCATCTTGCCCTCAGCGGCGCGCTTCCGGAGGGGGCCTTCGATGCGCTCGCGGCCCTTCTGCACGAACTCGGGCTTGATGTCGCGCATGTACACGGTGAGACCCGCCTGGGCGCAGGCCTGGGCGATACCGGAGCCCATGTTGCCGGCTCCGAGGACGGCGACTGTCTTGATCTGCTTGACCGCCATGGGATTACCGGGCGG
>DATMKA010000108.1:0-3092 GCA_035553595.1 Thermoplasmatota archaeon
CCGCGCCCACCGAGCACGCCCAGGAGGCCCGCCCCCCAGGCTACGCGAAAGTTTATGGGAAAGACCCGGGTTAATGGGCCGTCCCGGTGCTCGTCGCCGGGCCCGCGCGCATAGTCTAGTGGTAGGACCGGAGCTTCCCAAGCTTCTAGCCGGGGTTCGAATCCCCGTGCGCGCACAGCGCCAAGCGAGCCAATGTGGCTCCGCCGACCTGGCGGCCGCAGGCCGCCCGTGCTTGATGATCAACCTTTCTCAAGGTTGTTCCCAAGCTTCTAGCCGGGGTTCGAATCCCCGTGCGCGCATCCCTTTTAGGACGCTTAGTCCGCCCAACAGCGCGGGCAGGCGCTGTAGTGCCGCGTTTTCAGGATGAGCGTCGCCTTGTGGAGGTCGCTCGCCGCTTGGGCGTGCCCAGGGTCCACCTCGTGGGCGCAGGCCTCCGTGAGGGTGTCCGCCCGGTGGATGCGCGCGTGGTCCGGGTCGACGACAAAGGGGCCGAGAAGCCGGAGTTCGTCCAAGGTGGCCATGGAGCCCTCCGGGGGCGGGGGAGCGCTTCACGGTGTCGCCGAGCCTGCCCTTGCAGGCAGGGGGACGGGGACGCAAATGGGCTTATAAGGGAGAAGCACCTTCGGCGGCCTGAATGCCACCGGGCGAAACCGTCCGGGAGGAGGGCCCTGGTCCGCAGGGGCTCATCCTTCACGCGGCCTGGGACCCGGCATCGAAGGGCGTCTTCCTTTGGGGGGAAGCGCCGCCGGGTGGTCCCCGTCCCCGCAAGTCCAAGAAGGCCGGTGCGCTGCCGCCTCACCCGCAGGCAGCCGTAGTGGACACCCTGAAGGCCGCCCTGCCGAGCCTCGAGAAGGCCCGCACGGCGCGCCGCATCATGGTGTTCCCCTCCACCCCCGACGGGCCCGTGCACAGCCGCGACGCGGTCGCCGCCACGGGGCTCACCCTCGAGCGGTACGACGTCACGGGGGTGTCGCTCGCCCCCGAGCGCGCCGTCGAGATTCTTCCCGCCACGGCGGACCTTGCCCTCGTGCCCGGGGGCCCCAAGCAGGGCGATGACCTGCGCTGGTGGGCCCGCGTGGCGCTCCTCGCGCTCTCCCTCCTGGCCCGCGGCCGCTTCATCCCTGACCTGCGCGACGGGCAGCCCGTGTGGCGCGCCCTCGTGACGGACCCCGCCGATGCGAGCATGGTGGACGGCCTCGCCCGCGCCATGCCCGGAAGCGCCCGCGCCGTCATCGAGGACGGCGAGGAGGAGAACGTCACTCTCCCTCCGCGCGCGGCCCTCACCGCCTTCCTCGACGCCGTCATCGATGGGGCCGTCCGCGAGGACGTGCCCCCGCCCTCCCGGGCGGCCACGACCGCGCCGGGCGCGCTATGGCTGAAGGGCCTCGGCGCCGACGGCGAAGCCGACCTCCCCGACACCCTCGCGGAGACCCTGGAGCGCGACGTGGAGGCGTGGCTTGCGCCCGTCGCCACCGCCCGCGGCACCTTCCGCGCCGCCTTCGACCTCGAGGCGCCGCCCCCGCTCTCGGAGGAGGAGATGGTGGACGACGTCGCGCCCGCCCAGGGCGAGCCCTGGACTCTCCGGTACTATTTCGAGGCCGCGGACGACCCGAACCTCCGCATCCCCATGGAGGACGTGTGGCGCGTGAGCGAGCCGACGCTGCGCGTCCTCGACCGCACCATCGACAACCCCCAGGAGCGCGCCCTCGCCGACCTCGCCGTGGCCGCGAAGGAGTTCAAGCCGATCCAGCGGAGCCTGCGCGAGGCCGCGCCCAGCTACGTGATGCTGTCCCCCGTGGAGGCCTTGGAGTTCATGCGCCGCGCCGCGAAGGAGCTCGAGGACCTCGGCTTCGGCGTCGTGCTCCCCGGGGGCCGCGGCAGCCGCCGCCCCACGCGCCCCCTCAACGTGACGCTCACCCTCCGCCCCATCGGCAAGGAGGGCCAGAACCTGGGCCTTGGCGCCCTCGTGGACTACCGGTGGGACATCGCGGTGGGCAACCGCGTCCTCACCAACGAGGAGCTCGACCGCTTCATGCGCCTCAAGGTGCCCCTTGTCCGCGTCGGCGGCGAATGGGTCGAGATCCGGGAGGACGAGGTGCGCGAGACCCGTCGCTACTGGACCACGCGCCGCCGCGAGGGTCTCACCCTCGGTGAGGCGCTCCGTATCCAGGGCGGCCAGTCCGAGCGGAAGGGCGGCAAGATGGAGGTCGCCCAGATCGAGGCCTCCGGCAACCTCGGGGAGGCCCTCCTCGCGCTGGCACCTAGCGCGAAGGCCGACGACAAGAAGAAGGAGGCCGCCCAAGAGTGGACGGCCCCCGAGGGCTTCCAGGGAACGCTCCGCCCCTACCAGGAGCGCGGCGTGCGCTGGCTCACCCGCCTCGACACCGCAGGGCTGGGAGCGCTCCTTGCGGACGACATGGGCCTCGGCAAGACCGTCCAGGTGCTCGCGATGATCCTTGCGGCCAGGGAGTCCGGCCGCGAGGACGGCCCCACGCTCCTCCTCTGCCCCACCTCGGTGGTGGCGAACTGGGAGCGCGAGGCGCGCAAGTTCACGCCCACCCTGAAGGTGCACGTGCACCACGGCGGCAGCCGCGACAAGGGAGAGGCCTTCGCGAACGCGGCCCAGGAATCGGACATCGTCCTCAGCACCTACACGCTCGCGGTGCGCGACCTCGAGGACCTTGAGCGCGTGCCGTGGCACCGCGTCATCCTCGACGAGGCGCAGAACATCAAGAACCCGGAGACGCGGCAGAGCCTCGCCGTGCGCCGCCTCTCCCGCGCCCCCCACCGCATCGCCATGACGGGCACGCCCGTGGAGAACCGCCTGAGCGAGCTGTGGGCCATCATGGACTTCCTGAACCCGGGGTACCTCGGGAACCTGCAGACGTTCCGCAAGAAGTTCGCGATCCCCATCGAGCGCCTCGCCGACGAGGACGCCGCCACGAAACTGCGCACCCTCGTGCGCCCCTTCATCCTGCGCCGCGTGAAGACCGACCCCAAGGTCATCCAGGACCTCCCGGAGAAGATCGAGCAGAAGATCGTCACCGACCTCACGCGCGAGCAGGCGGAGCTCTACGAGACCGTGGTGGAGG
>DATMKA010000109.1:0-4093 GCA_035553595.1 Thermoplasmatota archaeon
CTTCGGAGGGGGCGGGGGCGGCGCCCGGCCGCCCTTGAGCGTGAGGGTGCCCGCGTCGTAAGCGCCCGCGGTGACGCGGTGCGTGAGCCCCGTGTCGAGGGCGTCGTAGTCCTCCGCCGTCACGAGAATCCGGTAGGGGAGGGGGCTGTCCGCCTGGGTGGGCGCGTGGGCAATCTGGAAGCGGCCCTTCGCGTCGGTCTTGCCGTGGAGGCTCCACCCGAAGAGGTCGGTGAGGGTGACGTGCGCGCCGGGGACGGGCTTGCCGGCTTCGTTCTTCACCAGGCCGGTCACGAGGGACTCGGTCTCCCTCACGAGGACGGTGACACGCGTTTCCTCGCCCTGCGTGAGCTGGAAGCGCGTGTTGCCATCGGCGTCCTTGCCGAAGGCGCGCGGTTCGTGGTCGGAGAGGGCGCCGTCGCGCGTGAGGTCCGCGAACCCGAGCACGCGGTACTCGCCCGTGGGGAGGTCGCGGTACAGGAGGCCGTCGCCGTCGTACCCGTACCCGGAGCCGCCGTAGCCGTACCCGGTCCCGCCGTACCCGTAGCCGACACCGCCGTCGTACCCGTAACCAGCCCCATCGTACCCGTACCCGGAGCCGTCGTAACCGTAGCCGGTGCCGTCGCCGCGGAGGAGGCCCGCAAGGAGGAGGGGCCGCACGGCGTCAGGGTCGCGGGGGCCTTCGTAATCGAGCGTCACGCGGAGGGTGGCGCCGGCGCTCGCGGTGCCGAGGCTCAGGGCTGCCCCCACGAGCAGGGTGGTCACGAAGGCGCTCGCGATCCATTTCTTGGTGGAAGGGTTCACGAAAATTCCCCCGACAGCGCGCAACCGGGACGACCCCGTGCAAGCTATCGCGCCCGTTCATTCTAGACGCCCCTATAACCCCGGGTCGGGAGCGCCACACTGACACTGTGGAAGCGTGGAAAATAGCGGAAGTGGCTTCGGCCACCCGCCCATATACCGTCCCCGCGAAGGGGCGAACGGGGGTCGCATCGGCAGCCCGCGCGGCTTGCCGCCTGCACGCCCAGGGGTCGATTTCCTTGAAGAGCACGCTTCAGACCGGACGGTCCAAGCCGAAGGGTCCCACCCACCTCATTCGCCGCCACCTGCCCGAAGGAGCCCGGGCACGCTGCGCGTTCAGCGTCATCGTTCCCGCCTACAACGAGCAGCTCGTCCTCGAGGACGCCGTCGAGCGCATCGCCACCCTCCTGCGGGACGTGGACGACTACGAGATCGTTATCGTCGAGGACGGGTGCACGGACTACACGCCCGTGGTTGCCGCAACCCTCCGCCGCCGCTTCCCCAACGTGCAGCACATCCACAGCCTCGTGCGCCTCGGGAAGGGCCGCGCCGTCTCCGAGGGCATCCGCGCCGCCCGGGGCGAAATCCTCGTCCTCATGGACGCGGACATGGCAACGGACCCCGAAGGGCTGCTCGACTGCATCAACCGCGTCCGCGCGGGGGACGCGCACATCCTCGTCGGGTCGCGCTACCACCCCGAGAGCCGCACGGAACGCACGCCCCTGCGCCTTGCCTACAGCCGCGTCTACAACGCCGCCGCCACCCTCCTCCTCGGCTCCCGCGTGCGCGACCACCAATGCGGCTTCAAGGTGTTTGATGGCGACGCCGTCCGCAGCGTCGTGCCCTTCGTGCGGAGCGACCGCTTCTTCTGGGACACCGAAGTCCTCGCCATGGCCCAGTGGCTCGGCTACACCGTGAAGGAGGTCCCCATCACCTGGCGCGAGGGCACCGCGAGCAAGGTGCGTCTCCTCCGCACCCCGATCGAGATGTTCGGAAGCCTCCTCCGCCTCGCCTGCTCCAGGAGGGTCCGCGCGCCGTGAAGGTCGCGATTGTCGCGCCCTACCCGCGAAGCCGCGACTCCCACGGCGAGGAAGGCCTCGGAGGCGTGGCGAGCTACACCCGCAACCTCGCCCAGGCCCTCCTGCCCCACGTCTCGCTCCGTCTCCTGTCGCCCACGGACGGGCCGGAGGGCGAGCGCGCGGACGGTCCTATCGTCGTGCAGGACGTGAAGCGCGAGGGGCGGCGTGTGGCCGAGGCCGTGAAGGCCCTCGCCGAGGACCCCGACCTGGACGCCGTGCACGTGCAGTTCGAGCAGCACCTCTTTGGCGGCATGGCGCAGAACCTCCTCCTTGCGAACGCTCTCGGCCGCCTCAAGCGCGCAAAGCGCGTCGTTCTCACCCTCCACCAGGTTCCCGACCTCGGGGACGTGAACCGGAAGTTCCTGAAGGAGAACGGGTTCCCGCCCCTGCCCTCCCTTGCGCGCGCGTGGATGCGCTTCCAGTACCGCCGCCTCGCCGCGAACTCCCACCAGGTGGTCGTTCACGAGGCCGTCCTCGCGACCCGGCTCAAGACGCAGTATGGGGTCCCGGCCTCCCGCGTCACCGTTGTCCCGCACGGCGTCGAGCGCCGCGCCCTCCCGCTCTCCCAAGAGGAGGCGAAGGCGCGGCTGGGCGTGTCGGGGAAGAAGGTGGTTCTCTATTTCGGGTACGTCACGGGCTACAAGGGCGTGGACCTCCTGGTGGAAGCCCTCGAAGGCTTCCCCGAGGAACGCCGAGAAGGTCTCGCCGTCGTCATCGCCGGGAAGGTCCCCGACCGCAAGCTCGAGAAGGGGTCCTTCCGGGAAACCGTCGAGGATCTCGAGGCGCGCATCGCGGGGCTCGGTCCCTGGGTGAGCCGGAAGGGCTTCCTCAGCGAGGCCGACATCAGCCTCCACCTGGCCGCCGCCGATGTCGTGCTGTTCCCCTACCGGAACGTCTTCGGCGCAAGCGGTCCCCTCTCCCTCACCGTGGCCCACGGGCGTCCCTTCCTCGCAAGCGACGCCTTCCGCGGCCTCATCCCCTGCGAGCGGGCCCTCTTCGAGCGCACGCCCGCCGCCCTCCGCGCCCGCCTCGAAGCCTTCCTCGCCGACGCGGCGCTCCGGGCCGAGATCCAGGAGACGAGCCACCGCATGCGGGACGAGGCCTCCTGGCCCCGCGTGGCCGAGCGCACCAAGGCCTGCTATGCGCCCGAGGGAGGCGCTCCCGCATGAGCGCGGAGAAGCGCCGCGTCCTCCTCATGGGCGCCTACGGGCAGGACAACCTCGGTGACGAGGCCATCCTCGAGGTGCACCTGCAGCAGCTCAAGGGCTACGACGTCACCGTCGTCTCCACCAACCCCGATCAGACGTCGGCGCGGTACGGCGTCCCCTCCGTGCAGACGTACGGGGGCGACCGGTCGCGCACCCTCAAGGCCTTCTGGGGCTCCGATGTCCTCGTGTACGGCGGCGGCAGCCTCCTCAAGGAGCTGAAACCGCCCTACTTCCGGTACCGCCTCGTCACGAACCTGAGCGCCGCCACCCTCGCCGCGAAAACCTGTGGAAAGGGCGTGGCCTTCAGCGCCATGGGCGTGGAGCGCCTCAGCACGCGCACAAGCCGCTTCCTCGCGCGCCGCGCCGCCAACATGAGCGACCTGTTCCTCGTGCGCGACGAAGGGTCCCGCCGCAAGCTCACCGAGGTGGGCGCCCGCAAGGAGGCCCACGTCACGGCAGACCCCGCCTACCTCCTGGAGGCCGACCGGGCCGCCGAGGCCCGCGTCGAGGCCCTCCTCGCGCCCTACATGGGGAAGCCCGTCATCGTGGTGAACCCCATCTGCTCCAGCGAGGTCGCCTGCCCCCGCGAGCAGGTGACGGCCTCCTTCGCGGCCCTCGTCAACCGCATCCACGAGACCACCTCCGCGCAGGTGCTCCTCCTCCCCTTCAAGACCGCGGGAGAGGACAACGACGTGGAGCTCCTGCACGGACTCCTCGCGGCCGTTGCGCGCAAAGACCGTGTTTCCCTCGCGCCCCTCGACCTGCGCCCCGCTGAGGTGGCCGCCCTCCTCGCCCGCGTGGAGCTCTTCGTGGGGATGCGCCACCACGGCGTCCTCATCGCGCTCGCCGCCCGCACGCCCGTGCTCGCCGTCCCGTACGCCGAAAAGACGGAGCACCTCGTGGACGACTTCGGCCTCCGCGCCCACGCCCTCTCCGCGCACCTCCTTACCCCGGAGGCCCTGAGCACCGCCTTCGACAAGGCGTACCCGGCGCGCGCCGCCCTCCGCG
>DATMKA010000110.1:0-4569 GCA_035553595.1 Thermoplasmatota archaeon
GAACGGCGACCCTTTTGTACCTCCTGCCCATCGGAGGCTGAGGATTCCCATGGAGCCCTACCGCATCGCCATCGTGGCCGCCTGCATCGTTGGCTTCCTCGGCTGCTTTGCCCCCTGGGCCGCCGTGACGATCGTCCACGAGTCCTTCATGGGGAGCGAGGAACGCACCGAGGTGGTGCAGCGCGGCGGCCTCGACAGCGGCGGGGCCTTCCTCGCGGCGGCCTTCGCCCTCGCGGCCCTCGTTGCCGCCTGGCCCCGGAACGAGCTCCTCCAGTGGGCAACGACCGCCGCCCTCGGCCTCCTCGCGCTCGTTGGCGCCTCGGCCGCCCTCGGGAACGACGGCCTGGTGCCGCCCCTCTTCGAGGTCCACGTGTTCTCCCACGTGGAGCGCGTCGTCCCCGCCTGGGGCTTCACGGTCGTCCTCCTCGCTTCGGTGGCCGTCGTGGCCGCAAGCGGCTGGGCCCTCCTCGCCAAGGGGCTGCGCCTCACCGTGGTGGCGCCAAAGCCCGAGTGATCAGAACGCGTCGAACGCGACCTTCACGCCAAAGCCGACAATCGCGATCGCGCAGAGCACGATGAGCGTCCGCACGACGGGACGCCAGACGCGGGGCCGGGGCAGCCGGGTGCCTGGAGGCAGCGGACAAGGCTGCTTCACCGTCCTCGGAAGGAGGGAGGGCACCGGCGCGCGGGGCATGAAGGGCGTGGAGCACGAGCCCCCTCATGAAGCCTTCCCTGTTGACCGGGGAGTGAAAAGAGGGGGCGCGGCGGGTCCACCTGACCCTACATCGGACCTTGCGCGCAAGGTCCGATGTAGGGTCACCTGACCGCCGAACCGGTGTGATCCAAGGTTTGTCCTAGACTCCTCCAAGCCCTGTGTCACATCGAATAAATAATAAGGGGCGCCGTCCTTGGGCCCGCGAACGGCTCAGCTATCTTGAGCCAGGCCCCTCGCCCTTTGAGGCGAACCGGGTGTTACCCATGGCGGAAGAAAAACAGAAAAGCTTGCTGTACAAGCTGGAACCTCTGCTGAAGTTCTGGCCCGCAGTGACAAAGCCTGAGGGGCACGTCCACTTCCGGACGAAGCTCACGTGGTCCCTCCTGGCCCTCGTCGCCTACTTCATCCTGAGCAATGTCTTCATCTACGGCCTTGCTCCGGGCAACATTGACGCCTTCGCGAACTTCCGTGCGATTCTCGCCGGCGCGAACGGTTCCCTCGTGCACCTCGGTATCGGTCCCATCGTTACGGGATCGATCATCATGCAGCTCTTCGCCGGTGCGAAGATCATCAACCTGGACCTCCAGAACTCCGAGGACAAGTCGATCTACCAGGGCGTCCAGAAGCTCCTGGTTCTCGTCATGATCTTCGTCGAGTCCGTGCCCCAGGTGTTCGGCTTCCTCCAGCCCGACCCCGCCCTTGCCGCGAAGTTCGGCGGCGGCCTCGTGGCGGACAACGCCGGCATGATCTTCGGCGCCATCCTCCTCGCGGGCAGCATGTTCCTGCTCGGCATCTTCGCCGGTGGCCTCTCCCCGAGCTTCAAGAGCCCGGTTGGCAAGATCATCCTGACCGTCGTGGTCTTCCTCATGTCCTGGCTCCTCTACTGGACCATGGGCAGCCCCCTCGGCGCCGGTATCGGCCTTGCGATCTTCCTCCTCGCCTTCTTCCTCAGCTCCCGTGAGGAGTCTGCGGAACACGGCGTGAACCCCTGGGTTGTCGGCGCGCCCGTGATCCTCGCGGCCATCGCCGGCTTCGCCCTCGGCTTCGTGCTCCACGGCACCCCCGTGACCCCCCTCGGCATGGCCCGCGCGGTCATCGTTGTCCAGCTCGCCATCGGCAGCTACCTCGTGTTCCTCATGGACGAGGTCGTGAGCAAGTGGGGTCTTGGCAGCGGTATCTCGCTCTTCATCGTGGCCGGTGTCAGCCAGGCGCTCTTCACGGGTCTCCTCAACTGGATGCCCGCCCAGGGTGCCTTCGGCGACCTCGGCGTGAACAACCCCCCCGCGGGTGTCATCCCGAAGACGTTCTACCTCATCTGGAACGTGCCCACCGCCCAGCTCGTGCACGGCGGCACCTTCGAGACGATCTTCCTGCAGCAGCCCAACCCGATGATCGCCCTCATCGCCACCATCATCACCTTCGTGGTCGTGGTGTATGCTGAGAGCGCCCGCGTGGAGCTGCCCCTTGCCCACGGCCGTGTCCGTGGCGCCCGCGGCCGCTACCCCATCCGCCTGCTGTACGCGAGCAACATCCCCGTCATCCTTGCGGGTGCCCTGCTTGCGAACATCAACCTCTTCGGTCTGCTGCTCTTCAGCGGCCCGATGCGGAACGTGCCCCTCATCGGCTACGAGTGGCTGAACGCGCACTTCCCCGAGCACTCCGGCATCATTGGTACCTACGGCTTCTACGGCCAGGCCAACACGCAGGCGACCTCGGGTATCGCGTACTACTTCAGCCAGATCGGCGGCGTCCAGGACTGGCTCCTGCCCTTCCTCGGGGACAACTACGCGGTTCCGGGCCGTGAGAAGTGGCAGCTGCTGCTCCACGTGCTGCTTTATGCGATCTTCATGATCGGCGGCTCCATCCTGTTCGCCATCTTCTGGATCGAGACCACCAACATGGGTCCCGACCAGGTGGCGAAGCAGATTCAGCGCTCCGGCATGCAGATCCCGGGCTTCCGCCGCGACCCCCGCGTCACCAGCAAGATCCTCGAGCGCTACATCCCGGTGGTGACCGTGATTGGTGGTGCCGCCGTCGGTGGCCTCGCCGTGTTCGCCGACTTGCTGGGTACGGTGGGTAACGCGTCCGGTACGGGTATCCTCCTCGCCGTCGGTATCCTGCAGCGTCTGTACGAGCAGATCGCGAAGGAGCAGGCGATGGAGATGCACCCCGTCATGCGTTCCTTCTTCGGTGAAGGATGAAGCGGCTTTGCCGCGAATCCCAGCCGAACTTGTTCGGCGCGGGGTAACCCGCCACCTCGCGACCCGGGCACTTCCGCCGCCCGGGTCGCCTCTCTTCCTTTTCCTATTCCTTTCCGTCCCACCGTGAGGTCTCCCCATGCAGGTTCCCCCGCCCGACGACCCTTCCCTGCGCCGCGCCGTGACACTGCGGCGCGTCGACGGGACCGCCTGGGAGGTCCAGGCGGGGGGCCGGCGCGCGCTCCTCCTCGGCACCGTCCAGGGGCTCCTGGAGGAGTCGCGGCGGGTACTGCGGGCCTTCGACGCCTTCTCCCCCACGGCCGTGGCCCTCGGCGTGAGCGAGGAGGACCTCGCGTGGCTGGGGGGCGAGGAGCCGGGGTGGGACGAGGCCGACTGGGATATGGCCCCCTCCGAGGGGGGCCTGCTGCTCCAGCTCGGCCAATTCGGGGAGGTCGCGTTCCCGCCCCCCGACCTCCTCGCAGGGCTCCTGGAGGGAAAAGCGCGGGGCCTTCCCGTGTACGCCCTTGACCTCCCCGAGGAGGCCTTCGCGCAGGCCAACCTCGAGTTCGTGGAGACGCCCGCCCTCCTGCGCCACGCCCTCCTCACGCGCCGCCTCGTGAAGGAGGCCCCTGCCGCCGAGACCGCTGTGGACCTCTGCCTCGCGTGGGCCGCCCGGCTGCGCGCCATTCCCGGCTACGACGAGCTGGAGCGGGAGCGGGAGGGCTTCATGGCGGACCGCCTCCTCGACCTCCTGGAGCGGGAGGCCCGGGTGCTCGCCGTGGTTGACGTCTCCGCCCTGGCGGGCGTGGTGGCGGCCCTGCGCGAGGCGCCGCCCGATCCCTGAGTCTATATTCCGGCACCGCAATGCGGCCCGCCATGTACGCGGAGCTTCGCCGCGAGCTCGATCCCTTCTTCCGGGCCTACTTTGCCCGCATGGAGGAGCTTGTCCGGCCCCTGTCCCCGGAGAACCGGGAGCGCCTCTTCCCCCGCGTGTTCTACACGCCGCACAAGCTCGTCTTCACCTACTCCGACAAGGACGGGTTCGCCGTGGAGGCGCAGGCGCGGCGGGAGGCGGCGCCTCCCGAGTTCCGCCGCACCCAGAAGCCCATCGAGCAGGCCGTCCTCAACCCCGCGGATGCCCAGGGCACCCTGTTCTCCGTGAAAGCGCCGGGCGGGTACCTCGCGCGCTTCAGCATGGAGGCCGAGCCCGGCCTCGGGTACGTGGACCTCGCGCCCGGCACCGACCTCCGTCTCCTCGACGTGACCCTCGGCCGGCCCGGTCAGCCTCCCCGCCAGGTGGAGTTCCTGTGGGTCTTCGCCCACCACGAGCTCGACGCCTTCCGCAAGGAGGACCCGAAGGCCATGGCGGAGCGCGACTTCAACCAGCTCCTTGCCTCCGCGCTTCTCGCGCGCCCCGGCAGCAACCCCATCGACCTCGCCCTCGACCACCTCGAGCGCGCCACGGAGCAGCTCCGCGTCGCCCTCCAGGAGACGGCGGGGCCCCGGGACGCCATCCCCTCCCTCGTCCTCTCGAACCCCTTCCTCCTCGACCCCGCGGCGGAGCAGCTCGCGCAGCAGCTTCCCGGCGCCCTCGAGGGCGTGGACGGGGCGATCGCGCTCAGGAACGGCGGCTACCGCCTCGTGACCCTCCGCAAC
>DATMKA010000111.1:0-13916 GCA_035553595.1 Thermoplasmatota archaeon
CGGGGCTATCGCATGGCAAGATAAGGGCGGCCCCGGGGCCGCCCTTATCTTGCCATGCGATAGCCCCGAGGGGCAACCGCCCGCCGCATTGCCCCGCCGGAGGCGGGGTGATCCAGGCTGGTTTTTTACGCGGGGTTTTTCTCAAAAACTCCGGAACAAGGAAGTTTTCAAACATTCCCTTTAACCCCCTCGTCGCTGTTGGGGTCGGGAAACCCCATGAGAACCCCGAAGCTGACGATTGGACTGCTCTGCCTCTCCCTCCTGACCGCGGCCGCCTCCGTGGCCGCCATCGCCGTGGACACCCACGCTGCCGCCCTTGAAGGGTGGAACGGGTGCTCCGGCGGCGAGAGCTCCGGCTACTACGGGTACCAGGACAACTCCTCCTACGCCTACGGCGGCTACGGCTACGGCTACGAGGGCTGCTCCAGCAAGGTCACGATCGTCGAGGCTTCCGCGAGCAACGACGGCCAGACGGTGGCCGCGGCCTCCGTGGGCGGCGACGCCCACTCCTACTCCGGGTCTGCCTACGAGTACTCCGGCTACGGGTACGACGGCTCCTGCTACCAGGACCCCGAGTGGAACTGGACCTGGTGCACCTACAACTCCACGGGCGGCCAGCACCGCGCCTACAGCCACGACGGCTCCGCCAGCACCTTCGGCGCCTCGGCCTACACGGCCCCCACGGGGGAGGCCCGCGCGGACCTCGAGCGCTGCTACGCCTACGGCTCCTCCTCCACCCACGGGTACTGGTGGTACTCCTACAAGGACGGCAACAGCTCCGGCGACTCCTACTACGAGAACGGCCACTCCCGCTACAGCGAGTGCTTCCGCGGCGTCTCCTTCGGGAAGACCGTGAACGGCACGAGCACGGGCCTCGACGGCGCGAGCGCGGGCTACCGCGGCGGCTACGAGAAGCGCCAGTACGAGTCCTGCTACTACAACCACCGGATGGAGACCCAGGAGTGCGCGAGCGGGAAGGAGACGAACGTCCTCTCCCAGGTCACCCTCACGGTTCCCGGCGTGGGTACCTTCAGCAGCAACGAGCGCTTCCAGCCCGAGAACCCGGACCTGCTCCCCTAAGGAAGAAAAATGCGCCGGGGGCCGCCAAGCCCCCGGCGGGACGATTGGGGACGCCACCGGTTCCACCTTCCCGGGCTTCTTCCTGTCGTCGGGGCGCCCGGGCGCCCCGCTCCCCTTTCTCCCGGTGCCCAGGGCCCCGGGGCCTTATTCTCCCGCGAGGGCCGGCGCCGTCCCTTCGACGCGGCGGCCCGTCACCGCGCTCACGAGGCTCCCCTCCACGCGGACGTGCGGAACGTAGAGGACCTCCACGGTTCCCGCATCGAGCACGAGGGGCCCCGTGAGGCCCACGCGCTGCCGCAGGTCCGCCTCCACGAGGTCCATCACGTGGGGCGTCACGGGCGGGGCGGGGAGGAAGCTCGCGTGGCGCCCGCTCTCGAGGATGCGCGTGCAGCCGCGAGAGACCGCCGCGAGAAGCTGCGAGCCCTCCTCGGCGTCCACATGGAGGGTGGCGCCTCCCACGAGCACCTCGCCGCCGCCGAGGCGGGAGGTGAAGGGCACGACGAGGTAGGGGACGTACAGGAAGCTCGACGGGGCCGCAAGAAGCGCATCCCCCGCGTCCACGAGGCGGCCCACGTCCGGCAGGAGCGCGGGGCCGGGGGCGACGGCGCGGTCCGGGCCCTTCGCGCCCAAGGGCCCCGTGAGGAGGCGGCCCTCGAGGAGCGCCCGCAGGCGGTGCGCCTTTTCCGAGAGGACGAGAGCGTCGTCGTGGAGGAAATCGCGGCGAGCAAGCCCGGCCTGCACGCCCTTCACGTCCGCAAGAAGCGTGCTCACCTCCTCGATGCTGGAGGCGCGCTGCGCGTCGCGTGCGAGCCCGTTTAGACGGGCCTCGAGGCGCCGCGCGGGCCCCGACCACGCGAACCGGGCCTCGAACAGGAGCTCTCCTTCGAGGGTTTTCCGGAGGCGCCGCACCCCCTTCGGGGGGCCCGTGATGCGGACGAGGCTGCCGCCCTCAGGGAGGCGGAGGAGCCGCAATCGCGTCCACTGCAGGTGCACGGCCTCGTCCCGGACGGGAACGGCGGGTCCGCCGGGGCTTGCAGGCGCCACGGGCTGGACCACGAGCCGCCGTCCCTCGCGAGCGACCGCAAGGCCCTCCGAGCGGAGGCGCTCCTCCACCGCGGCGGGCTCGACCTCGGCATGGAGAGCGTCCACGACTTGGCCGCGCTGCGCCCACGCGAGGGCGACGCGGAAGCCGTGGGCGAGGGTCGCCGCCATCACCACCCAACCGCGCGCAACGAGCCGGGCCTCCCGCTGGAGGAGCGGCAGCACGTCGAGGGTGGGCGGCTCGAAGGGACCCCGTGAATGCAGGAGGAGCGCGCGCAGCGGGAGCGGCGAGAAGGAGCTTCCCGCCGCCGCGAGCGCGAGCGTTTGGGCCTCGGCCCACAAGCCCACTGCAAAGGGCACGAGGAACAGGGCCGCAGCAAAGAGGATCGCGGACACGAGGTCCGGGGTGGAGGCGAAGGCTGCGGCGGAGAGACCGAGAAGGAGGGCTCCCGCGAGGCCCGCGCGCCGCGCGCTCCGGAGGCGCGCCGTGGCGCTCTCCTTGCGGGCCCCGAGCCGCACCGGGGGCATGCTCGCGCCGAAGGGCCCGGGACCGACCATCGGGCGGGAAACGGGGGCGCGGGCCATAACCCTTCCTTCCCGAGCCCATCAGGTTGATGACGGATGCGGAGGATGCCTGCGGCATGGTTGAGCGGCGCTCCGTGGCGGTCTTCGTGTTCCGCGCCCGGGAGCCCCGTTTCCTGCTCCTGCGCCGCATCCCGTCCCGGGGCGGCTTCTGGCAGCCCGTCACCGGTCGCGTGGAGGACACGGACCACGTGACCTACGCGCCGCGGGGCGACCCCGCCGAGATGCAGGGCCTCATGGCCTGCGCCGCCCGCGAGGTGCGCGAGGAGACGGGCCTCAAGGATCTCCTCGCCGTCATCGACCTCGGGCTCGAGTCGCGCTTTGAAGGGTACGACGGGAACACCTACTGCGAGCGCGCCTTCGCGGCGGAGGTGCCCGTGGACGCGGAGGTTCTCCCGAGCGACGAGCACGACGACGTCCGCTGGGTAGGGTACGAGGACGCGCTGCAGCTCCTGCGCTGGGACGAGAACCGGGAGGCGCTACGCCGGCTCGTCGCGATCATCGATGGGCGCGCGGCTTGAGGTTGGGGCGAGCGCCTCGGCCGGAACCGCAGAGGGTCAGTGGGCCAGAGGTTCGCAGAGGCGAGTAGGGAACCTCTCTGCGAACCACTGACTCCCTGGCCCTCTGTGGTTTCGGCTGGGCGTGGGCGTCAGAACTCCACGGAGCCAACCCCGCGCTGCACCTCAACCTTCAGAAAGGTTGATCATCACCCATCGAGGGCCTTCCAGGCCCCCGAATCCTGCCGGTGACACCCCTTAGAATTCGACGGACCCGACCACGCGTTGCACCTTGTCGTCGAGGTTCCAGAGGACGGCGCGCTGCCCCTTCTCGAAGGCGAGGGACTTCTGCAGGGTGAACTCCACCTCGCCCGCCCCGCCCGCGGGGATGGCGGCAGCGGTGGCGGAGGCGCGCAGGCCCGTGAACTGCATGCCGAGGCCGAGGAAGTACACGGCGTCGGGCTTCACGCCGGCCTTGAAGAATTTCGTGACGCGCACGCGCGCCTTGATGGTGCCGTTCGCGGGCACAATCTCCATGCTCCCATCAGGGGCGAGGACGAAGCCGCGGTCGAGGTCCTCCACCTCGATGTTCTTGAGCGCGAGACCGACGCGCTCGCCGTAGTGGGCGGTGTCGACGTCCACGTCGTGCACCTGGATGGAGCGCACGAGGGCGCTCTTCTCGGCGGGGAAGGCGCGGAGGTTGTCGTGCTTCTTGATGGGGCCGCCCTTCACGGTGCCAAGCACCACAACGCCCACGCCCTTCACGTTGAAGTGCTGGTCGATGGGGACGCGGGTGGCGCCCTCCTTGGCGCGGGACTCGAACTCGCCGAGGCGGAGGCGGAGCTTCACGAGGTCGTCGGGGAAGAAGGCGTAGTTCTCAAGGGTGGTGCCCTTGAGGAGGGGCTGCACCTGCTCGGGCTGGATGTAGTTGCGGAGGACGATGAGGCCCTGGTTGACGCCGGCGGCGTCGAGGGCGAGGATCTGCTCGCCGATCTCGCGGGTGAGGGCCTCGATGACGAGGAGGGCGGCGTCGGCCTGCTGCACGACATAGCTCAGGGACTGGGGCTTCTCGGGGTAGCGCGTGGCCGTCATGAGCGTGAGGTCGGCGTTCCCCTCGCGGAGATCGTAGAGGGTGATGTCGCTCTCGGTGCTCTTCTTCCCGAGCTGCTTCGCGACCTCGGGCTGACCGAGGACGGCGACCGTGATGGCCTTCTTCATGGCCCGCCGAACCGCCCGCCCGTTAATGGCCTTTACGGGGCGCAACCGGAAGGGGGTGGGGGCGGTGGCTTGATATGGCCAGTGTGGCATGCTAACTTGACGCAACCTGGCGGCTGACGGGGAGCGTCCGTGAGAGAGGTTATCGTATGCACAAGCCCGGATACACCGCACTAGCGGTGCTGCTCGCCGCCGCGCTTCTCGCGCCAGGCGTGAGCGCCCGCTCCGAAACAAAATCCTTTATCGCAGGCAACGGCGCGCTCTACCTGCCGACCGTCGCCGGGGAAGCGGGCGGCGTCCGCTTCGCCCTCCAGAACGGCGAAACCCTCGTGGACATCCTCGTGAGCCAGCCCGCCGTCGTCGGGTACACCTTCCAGGACGGCAGCCGCAAGGTGTACGGGTACGGCGCCTTCTGCACGAGCGGAAGCCTCGATATCCCCGAAGGCGCCACCGAGCTCGTGGTCTTCGTGGGCAGCGACACCGTCAACGGCCTCCCCGTCTGGGCTAAGCCCATGAAGTGCGGCGTCGCCGTCGCCCCCGTGGCCGGCACCGTGACCGCCACCTTCTCCTGAAGCGCCCCACGAAACCAATTTATCCCGGGGCGGGCCTCGCCGGGTCGTGCTCTACCGGATCGCCCGCCCCCTTTTCTTCAAAATGGACCCCGAGCACGTCCACGAAACCGTGACGAAGAACCTCCTCCGCGCAAGCAAGGTGCCCGGCATGCGCGCCGCGATGCGGGCAAGCTACCACCACGAGGACCCCATCCTGCGCACGAAGGTGTGGGACCTCGAGTTCCAGAACCCCGTGGGCATCGCGGCGGGCTTCGACAAGAACGCCGTCCTCGCCCCTCTCCTCCCCGACCTCGGGTTCGGCTTCGTGGAGATCGGGACGGTCACAAGCGCGGCCCAGCCCGGGAACCCGAAGCCCCGCATGTTCCGCTTCCCCGACGACAAGGCCCTCATCAACCGCCTCGGCTTCAACAATGAGGGCGCCCCCGCCGTGGCCGCACGCCTCCAGAAGCAGGGCAAGCCCGGCGTCCCCCTCGGCGTGAACATCGGGAAGCTCAAGGTGGTGCCCAACGAGGAGGCCGTGGATGACTTCCTCAAGACCTTCACCCTGCTCTACCCCTACGGCGACTACTTCGTCGTGAACGTGAGCAGCCCCAACACGCCCGGCCTGCGCGCGCTCCAGGACCGCGACCACCTCACCGCCCTCATCGGCGCCCTCCAGAAGCGCCGCGGCGAGATGGCCGAGGCGGCGAAGGCCCCGCCCCGCCCCCTGCTCGTGAAGGTGGCCCCGGACCTCACCGACGAGCAGATCGACGACGTGGTCGCCGTGGCCACCCAGTTCAAGCTGGACGGCCTCATCGCCACCAACACCACGCTCTCCCGGCAGGGGCTCTCGGTGGAGACGAAGGAGGCGGGCGGCATGAGCGGCGCGCCGCTCCGGGACCGCGCCGAGGAGGTGCTCGCGCGCATCCACCGCGGCACCGAGGGACGGATTCCCCTCATCGGCGTGGGCGGCATCCTGACCGCCGAGGACGCCTTCCGCCGCATCCGCGCGGGCGCGAGCCTGCTCCAGCTCTACACCGGGTTCATCTACGGCGGTCCCGAGACGGCGAAAACCATCAACAAGGGGCTCGCCGAGCGCCTGCGCCGCATGGGGTACAAGAGCGTGCAGGAAGCCGTCGGGTCCCAGGCGTAACCTTCCCTTCACCAACGTGACAAGGTCGACCTTATCCCTTCAACGCCAGCTATCGGCGTCATGTCCCACCGGCCGGTCGGCCCCCAGGCAGGCATCGCCCTGCTCCTTGCCGCGCTCATCGTGGCGCCCACCCTCGGATCCGCCTCCACGACGTTCAGCCCGCCGGAGGAGCCCACCTACACGGAGTACGTGTTCGTCCACGCCTCGTTCACCTTCGCGCCCACGACGCCCGCCGCGGGTGAACCGGTGACCTTCACCGACACCTCCACGGCCCGCACCCTCAACGGCACTCCCGCGCCCCACGCCATCGTCGGGTGGCGCTGGACCTTCGGGGACGGCAACACCTCCACCGAGCAGCACCCCACCCACACCTTCACCGACCCCCGCCGTTTCTCTGTGAAGCTTGAGGTCACGGACTCGAGCGGCCACACCTGGTGGGCGTTCAACACGGTCCGCGTCGTCGGCACCGAGGACCTTTCCCTCCGCTTCCTCGCCGTGCTCCCCGATGGCACCGCCCCCAACCTGGACACGAACCGGACGGCCCTCTCCTTCGTGAACATCGCCTCGGACTACCGCGTGTTCAAGTGGTTTGGGGAGACCACGCCCCGGGACGGCGGCCTCGACCTCACGGTCCCCGCCGGGCAATGGAGCCGCGGCGACTACTTCTACGCGGGCCTGTGGCTCGACGAGTACAAGACCGACGGCCGCATCCTGGGCCCCCTGCCCGGCCCCGGCGCGGCGCCCCTCCTGTTCGTCCTGGAGGCGCCCCTGTTCCTCCGCCTCGACCCCGTCGAGGAAGCGCAACCCGGCCCCCTCGCGGGCCTCGCGACGCTCGCGGGCGTCACGCCCACGGGCACCACCTACACCGACCCCCTGACCTCCATCCGGGTGCTCGCGACGGTCACGTGGGCAAACGGCGTCCCGGTCGCGGGCGTCCAGCTCATGCACAACGACACGTGGACGGGACCCGACGGGACCCGTCACGTCGTGGACGGGGAGCCCGGGCTCACGGGCCCCGACGGCACGGCCGTCCTCACCGTGGCGCGGCCCGCCTCCGCCCTTGGCGACCCCTCCCCCTACGCCTTCGGGGAGCACGAGACGCGGGTGCGCGCGGACCTTCCCGATTCCACCGCGGACCGGTTCAACCGCGCCAGGGCCCCCACCTTCCGCTTCACGGTGGACCCCACGGGGGGCCTCCTCGGCGTTGCTCCCTGATCGGACAGGGGCCACGCCGCCCCTTCCCGCTTCTTGAAATAGCACCTCCCCTCCACCGGGGCGTATGCAGCAGGGTCCGCGCTCCACTTCCGGGAAGGTCCTCTCCCGGTGCCGCCGGTCCCGCCTCACTCGCGGCGGCCTCGCGGCCCTCCTCGTCGCCGCGCTGCTCCTTCCCGGGTGCCTCGACGGCGTTGGGGGCGGAGGAGCCCCACTAAAGAGCGAAGCGACTTCCCGCGCGCACCCCCACGAGCTTCTCGCGACCGCCCGCGCCGCGGCCGCCGGCTGGAGCCCCGAAGCCTTCCTCGTGTCCGTCGCCGCCACGGACAACGGGCCCTGGAAGTGGGGCCGCCCCGACACGCTGGACGGACGCAACCGCTCCTGGACCTTCACCTTCGTGAGCGAGCGCCACGCCACGGAACTCCGCGCGGAAGTGGCCGCCGGCGGCCGCCTCCTGTTCCTCGACGAGCGCCCCCTCAACGCGGACCTCCTGGAGGGGCGGGGCTTCGACACCCTCGCCGAGAGCGCCATCCCCGGCCCCGAGGCCCTCGACCTGCCCCGGGCCCTCGCCCCCGTGCAGGAGGCGGAGGATACCGCCCGGTTCCTCTCGCAGCCCCTGGGGAGCCTCGAGTACAAGCTTCTCGGCCCCCGCGGGTGGGTCCTCAGCCTCACGCGGGAGGACACCTCCGCGTCCCCGCGCTCCCTCATCGCCTACGTCGCCACCGACACGTGGGACGTCGAATCCCTCCAGACCTTCTGAGAGCGGTCGCGCGCCCGCTCCAGGCCACGGCCGCGCCCACCCGGCCTGAAGGGATGGATTAATAAGCTCCCGTTTGTTATCGGGGGCCAAGGTGTCTTAAATGGCCGTGGGCTTCGTCCTCATCAGCGCCGCGCCCTCCAAGGAACACGAGGTCTACAACGCGCTCCTCAAGGTCCCCGAGATCGTGGAGCTCCACCCTCTCTTCGGTGAGTACGACCTCATCGCGAAGATCGAGGGCAGCGACTTCGACACCCTTGGCCACATCATCGTGAACAAAATCCGCACGATCGAGGGCGTCATGGACACGAAGACCCTCACGGGCACCCGCTTCTGAAGAGGTTGGGAACCATCGTCGCCATCGACCTCTCCTACTCCACCGTGTTCTGGAGCATGCTGCTCCTGAGCTTCGGCCTCCTCGTCCTCGTGGCGGGCCTCTTCACGGCCTACTTCGGCGCGGGGCGCAGCCGCAAGATCGGGCTCGCGCTCTCCATGATCGGGATCCTGAGCCTCTTCCTGTTCGCGGCCTTCACCTTCCACTTCCCCGCCACCATCACCGACGTGGTGAGCTGGGACACGCAGCTCGTGCTCGCGAGCCTCCTCGGCGTCGTCGCTGCCGTCACCGGCACCGTCCTCGCCATCGGGCTCTTCCTCACGAGCATCATGCGGGCCTGAACAAGGAAGAAAATAAACCGCGGTGGGGACTTCCCGCCGCGCACCTGTTTTTGCGATTAGACGAGACCCTGGGACACGCCGTCGCGGCCGCTCACCGAGAGGAGCATCCCGGTGGCGCCGCCAGTGGCGCTCACGCCCACCGCGGTGCAGCGCTCGCCCCCATCGGGCTGGAGCTCGCCGTTCTCGTCGACGCGGTAGGTGGGGTTGCATTGGCCCGCGTCCCCGGTGCCGCTCACGGCCACGGCGTCCGCCGTCGCGTTCCCGAAGGGCGCCACCGCGACGAGCGCGCAGAAGGGCGTTGCGCCCGTGGTGCGGCCGTCCTGCTCGTAGAGGACGAGGCGGCAGGCGCCCGCGTCCCCGGTGCCGCTGACGGAAACGAGATCGCCCTCGGCGTCACCGAGGACGGAGACGGCGTTGATGCCCGAGGCGTCCTCCGCGAGGGATACCTGATTGTCGTCCAGGAGACGGCAGTGGCCCGACCGGAGGGTGGGGCCGCCCGGGACCGCGATCTCGCCCGCGTCCGGCCCGCCGCAGGGGGAGAGAGCAACGACGCCCGTGGCGTCGCCGTACACGCTCACGCCCACGAGGCTGCCGGAGGCGTCCCCGCTCACGGACACCACGACGGCGCCCTCGGGGGCCACTTCCTCGGGGACGACGAGCTCGTCGTCGTTCCAGGCGGCAGCGGCCGCCGCGTAAGCGGGGCTTGTGGTTTCCCGCGCCGCAACGTAGCCGCAGCGCACGCGGTCGAAGGCCGCGGGGGAGCCCTGGCAGTTGTGAATCCCCGCAGGCTGGTCCCCCTCCAGGGGAGAGGTTTCGGGGACGGTCACCGGCTTCTCGCCGGTGGGGACGCTCCCGCCGGGTGTTGTGACCGGGGGTGAGGTGACGGTGGGGACGACATCCCCGAGGCCCGCGAGGGCCGCGCCAGCGCACACGAGCGTCAGGCAGGCGAGTCCGACAGCAATCTGGGTTCGATACATGGAAGCCTCCAGCCGCGCCCAGCCGAGATAGCAGGCTTAAGGTTTGCTACACCTTGGCAGGGCGAGGCTTGCGCCCGCCGAATCTTTATGCCGCAACGGCCGCTACCCGCAGCCATGCCCGACCCGGTGGATGCGAGCGCGCTCACCCGCCGCCCGCTCAAGCGCTTCCCCGGCGCCCCCGAAGGCGCCCCCAAGGACCGCGCCATCCCCACGGGGCCCCACGTGGACGCCTTCTTCGAGGACATCATCGCCCGCCTCCTCGCGGGCGAGGCGGCCACGAAGGACCAGGTGCAGAACCTGAAGATCCGCCTCTGCGAGGAGCACCGGCTCAACTTCACGCCGAGCAACGCCGACATCCTCGGGCGCACGAGCGGCGAAACTCGGCAGAAGCTCCTCCCCCTCCTCCGCATGAAGCCCACGCGGAGCGCCTCGGGCGTGAGCATCGTCACCATCCAGTCGAGCCCCGCAAGCTGCCCCCACGGCAAGTGCATCTACTGCCCCGGCGGCCCCGAGTACGGGACGGCGCAGAGCTACACAGGGCAGGAGCCCGCCGCGCTCCGGGCGGCGCGCCACCAGTTCGACGCCTACGGGCAGACGGCGGGGCGCCTCGTGGACCTCAGCGCCATCGGGCACCCCGTGGACAAGATCGACCTCATCGTGCAGGGCGGCACCATCACGGCGCGCCCCAAGCACTACCAGGAGGAGTTCCTCCGCCGCGCCTTCGACGCGATGAACGCCTTCGAGAACCCGGGTTACGTGGACGCGCCCGACCTCGAGACGGCGCACCGCGTGAACGAGACGGCGAAGGCCCGCTGCATCGGGCTCACCCTCGAGACGAAGCCCGACTGGTGCTTCGAGCCCCACGTGGACCACAGCCTCGCCCTGGGGTGCACCCGCATCGAGCTCGGCATCCAGAGCGTCCACGACCGCCACCTCGAAATCACCCACCGCGGCCACACCGCCGCCGACTCCCTGAAGGCCATCCAGGTGGTGAAGGACGCGGGGCTCAAGCTCTGCCTCCACCTGATGCCCGGCCTCCCTGGAGCAACCTACGAGGAAGACCTGGAGACGTTCCGCCAGGTGTTCGAGGAGCCCGCGTGGCGCCCCGACATGATCAAGATTTACCCCACGCTCGTGATGCCCGGGACAGAGCTGTATGAGATGTGGTCTCGGGGCGAGTACCAGCCCGTCGCGGAAGACTACGCCATCCGCCTCATCCGCGAGGCGACGGCGCGCTTCCTCCCCGAGTGGGTGCGCATCCAGCGCATGGACCGCGACATCCCGAGCACCCTCGTCGCCGCGGGCGTGAAGAAGAGCAACCTCCGCGAACTGGTGGAGGACGGCATCGTGTGCCGCTGCATCCGCTGCCGCGAAGCGGGCCACGCCGCCAACAAGCGCGGGGTCGTCCCCGACCGCATCGAGCGCCGCGCCCTCACCTACGACGCGAACGGGGGACGCGAGCACTTCCTCCAACTGGAGGACCCCGACAAGGACCTCCTCGTGGGGTTCGTGCGCGTGCGCGAGCCGAGCCCCCTCGCCCACCGCCCCGAGGTGCGGGAGGGCGCCGTGTTCCTGCGCGAACTGAAGGTGTTCGGCAGCGAGGTCCCCATCGGGGAAGCGCCGGACGCGCCCGAGAAGTGGCAGCACCGCGGCTTCGGCCGCGAGCTCGTGGAAGCCACCGAGGAGATTGCGCGCTCCACCGGCGCGCGCAAGGTGCTCGTGACGGCGGGCGTGGGCGTCCGGAACTACTACCGGAAGCTCGGGTACGAGCGCGAAGGCCCGTACATGATGAAGCGCGTCTAGGCCGGCGCTTGGACGTCCTCGAAGACGAAGACGCCGGTCCCGGACATCTGGCCGACGAGGGCGAAGCAGAAACCCCAGAGCACGGCCCGGGTCTCGGTCACCTGCACGCTGCCGATGGCGGTAAGCGCGTAGTCCGCGTGCGCCGTGACCTTGGTGACGCCCGTCGGTTCGAAGAGGTCGACGCCGACCCACCCAGGCTGAGTGGGGGCGGCGGCGGGCCCGATCACGAGGTGAAGGCCGAAGTCCCAGGTACCCCCGACGCGCTCAAGACCGTCCACGATGGGAGAACGAGAATAACCGTTGCAGTACCCGGCCTGAACCATGGTGTGCTGGACGGTCCCCACAACCGTGTCGGGGACGGGGTCTGCGGGGTCGACGAAGTTCTCTTGGGCACCGAAGGCCATGGCCCGGGCGGCCTCGCGGCCGGTGAGGACTTCCTCCACAACGAGGCCGTCGGGGAAGGTTGTGGTGCGGGTCACCTTCACCGCGTCCCAGGGAATGCTGTCGAGACCCCGCTCCGCGGCAGCCTGGGCGAGGAGATCGTGAAGCCAGGCGGGAACCTCGTCCTCGGCAGGTTCCGCCATGGAGGGGACCGCAAGGGCAGGAGCGACAAGGAGCATGGCGGCGGCGGCGACGAGGGCGAGTCTCAAACGTGGGCCTCCCAAAGCCCTTCGCCATGAGCGGGGGGCTTGAAAAGGCTTCCGTACCCACGGAGCAGGGTTACTTTGAGCTCTTCCACTTGCGCTTGCACTTCGTGCACTGGTAGAAGCGCGTCGTGGGTTCGTCGGCCTTTCGCGTCTGTCGCAACTGGTAGTAGGCGCCGAAGTTGCCGCAGTGGCCGCAATACACTTGATCGTCGATGGGCCAAATCTGGGACTCGAACTTGGCGGGGTCGTCGATCACGCCGATCTCGGAGAACTTGTTCCGAGTGACCTCCACGGGCTCCCCCTTCACCACGAGCGCGCCCGCCTGCTGCGCCTGCACGTGCCCACATTTGGGGCACGTGAGCTTGCCGCGGACGGGCCGCATCATGCTCTTGTCGTTGGGGCAGAACATCATGGCGCCTGCTCCACCGCCCTCAGCTTAGCTCCGGCGGCGACCAAGCGCGAGCGCGGCCACGCCGAGGAGGGCGAGGACGCCCACGAGGCCGGGCGCGGGGAGACCGTTCTCGGGAACGATGGGGGACTCCGCGGCGGGAGCGAAGGGGTTTGCTTCCGTGGGGGCGACCGAGTACGTCAGCTTGACGGAGGCAGCATACTTCTCCCCGGGAGGCGCATACCCACTGAAGATCATCCAGTACTCGCCCGGGGTGGCGGCGGAGATCGTCCCGAGGAGCGCGGACACCTCCTGCCCTTCAGAATCCACGACCCTCAGGGTCACACCTGGGGGAAGAGCGTGCCCGGTTGCACCTTCAAGGCCGCCTTGGAAGGGGAGAATCCGGAGGGGCACGCGCTTCTCGAAGGGCTTCGCAGGGGACGCGCCGGCGGGCACTGTCTCCTGGTACTCGACCTCGTAGGTCGTGGGGTAGGTGTAGGTGCCCTGGCTGGCATCGCCCACGGTCACGGGGAAGAGCAGGGGCGTGCCTTGGAGCGGGACGCCTGCAGCAGTCTCGCCAGAGACGTAGGCCGCCACGAACTGGGGACCCGCGCGGTGGAAGGTGGTGGCGAGGCTCGCGCCGTCGCTGCCGATGACGCGGGGCGTGCTCGTGTACACCTCGGCGCCCGTGGCATTGAGGAGGCCGAAGACGACGCGGCCCCCCGCAAGGTCGAGGGCCCGGCCGTCCGCGAGGGTGGGGGCGAGGCGGAGCGTCTCGGGCGCCCAGGGCTGGAAGCCGCCTTCGGGCTGCTCGAGGACGTAGCGCGTGTCGCCGAAGCCGAGGAAGCCCTCGGAGGCGTTGAGGGGCGCCTCGGGCTTCTCGTCGTAGTTCACCTGAATCGTGAGGGAGTAGGCGGCGCCCACGAGGGTGCTGAAGGAGGCGCCCGTGCCGGTCACCTGGATGTGGTACATGCCGGCGCCGGGGAGGGCGCTCGCGCGCACCGTCTTCTTCTGGTTGCCGGGGATGCCGTCCACGCTCTGCTGCCCCAGCCCCTTGCCGGTGGGGTCGAGCATCTTCACGTAGAGGTTCGCGGCACCCGTGCCGGGCGCGGTGGGGAGGCCGCGGGTGTCGAGGGTGACGTCCGCCTGGGCGGAGGTGGCGCCCTCCTCCACGCGGAAGGGAATGTACTTCACGTACTGCTCGCGCGCCTCGGGGGCGGGCTGGGAGTCGCGGAAGTACCCGTGGAACTCCGTGACGAACTCCTCGTAGCTTGCGCGGTACTTCGTGGGGTAGCGCACGAGCTCCAGGTTCTCGCTCGGGTTGAGCGTGATGGGGAA
>DATMKA010000112.1:0-11113 GCA_035553595.1 Thermoplasmatota archaeon
GTGCGGTCCACGGCGAGGGGCCACTCGAGGATGCCGGGGTTGCCGGCGCCGTCGGGGATGAGGACGCGGACGAGGTGCGCTCCCTCGGCGAGGTCCTCGGGCAGCACCATCGTGAGGAGGTCGCCCTCGAGGGTGATTTGGGCCGCCACGGGGCGCCCGTCAATCTGGAGGGTGGCGCGCTCGGGGCGGAGGCCCGTCATGCCGTCGGCGGCGTGCACCGTGAGGACGGGGCGCGCGTCGCGCGTGGCGCGGGCGGGGCTCTCGCCGAACAGGGTGGGCGCGGTGGCGTCGAGGTCGAAGGGCGGGCTCACGATCTCCATCTGGTCGTCCGGGGTCGCCGCCGTGAGGATGATCACGTAGTCGGGCCGGTCCTGGAAGATGGAGGCGTTGAGGCGCACTTCGTGCACGTGGCCGGCCTCGGTGAGGGTGGCGACACGGGTGCGGAAGAGGTCGGGCACCGCGAGGCTCAGGTCGTACCGCACGGGGATGCCCGCGGGGTGGCCGCCCGTCCAGCGGATGGCGAGGTCGCGCCCCGCCGGCACGGCCGGGGTGGGCGAGAGCAGGTTCACGGTGAGGGCGCTGCTCGTGTTGAAGCGGCCGAGGGTGGGGCTCTCCGTGATCTTGCCCGCGGGGCTCACGCTCGCGGCGCGGTAGTAGTACGTGCTGGAGGGCGCAAGGCCCGTGAGCTCCACCGTGTGGGTGGTGCCGAGGGTGAGGTTGCGGGCCTCGAGGTTCAGCTTGAAGGGGTCGGTGCCGTAGCGCACGAGGGCGGTGGCGGCGTCGCGGGTGCGCCACGCGAGGGTGACGCGGTCGTGGCTGCCGTTGAGGACGCCCGCCTCCTCGGGGATGGCGGCCACGGCGTTCACCACGAGCACGAGGGTCTCGATGCGGGCGGGGTTGCCCACGTCGTCGAGGGCGGTGACCACGACGGGGTGGAGGCCGTCGCGCACGGGGCGATCCACCTGGAAGGTGGCCTCGTACCCGGGCTCGCCGTTGAGGCTCGTGTAGCGGGGCTCGCGGGGGCCCGTGGCGAGGGTGAGGGCGGACCCGTCGAGGAGGAGCGTGCGGATGCCGCCCGCGTCCATGCCCTTCACCTGGATGGTGACGTTGTCGCCGAGCTTCGCCGCCGACTGGCCAGGGGGGTAGAGGACGCGGCCCTGGAGGACTGGGGCGTCGTTGTCCACCGTGAGGCGTTCCTCCTCGCTGCGGGCCTCGTTGCCCGCGAGGTCGACGACGCTCACATAGTAGCTCCAGGTGCCGGGCGGGTAGCGGGCCTTGTCCGCCATGAAGCGGGCCCAGTCCGCGAAGGCGTACTTGGAGCCCGTGAGGCAGGCCTCTCCGGTGGGGCGGAGGGCGTGCGTGTTCGCGAGGGGTGCGGCGCCGGGCACTTCCTTGAAGGCCTTCAGAGTGACGCTCTGGATGCCCGACCCCGGGGGCGGGTCGCGGACGCAGGCCTCGATGAGCCCAGGCGTCTGGGGACCGGCGCGGCGGAGGGCTTCGCCCGTGGCGAGGCCGCGGTAGCTCACGCTCACGAGGTGCTCGGGGCGGAGGAGGTCGAGGGTGGTGCTCGCAGGACCGAGGGCGAGGCGGAGGGCGAAGGCCTCCTCGAGGTCCTGGGCGGAGCCGCCGAGGGGGGTCTCGATGTTGCCGGCGCGGTCCACGGCCACCACGAGGAAGTGGTACTCGCGGCCCTGGCTCGGGTCGAGGGGGACGCGGACGGCGGTGCCCGTGAAGCGGAGGGCCGCCTCGGGGGTGCCGGGCGCGGCCACGGACCCGTCGGGCTTGAGGTCGCTCCAGAGGTGGAGGGGCGTCGAGAGCTCGCGCGCCATCTTCACGCGGTAGTGGCTGATGCCGGAGCCGCCGTGGTCGTCGCCCGTCCACGTGAGGGTGAGGGCGTTGCCGGGCGTGGCGTCGAGGCCGGCGTGGCGGGGGAGCGCGACGAGGGTGGTGGGCGCCTCGTTGTCCACGGTGACGAAGCCGCGGGTGACGGTGGTGGCGCCCGTGGCATCCACCACGCGCATCTCGAGGAGGTAGTCGCCGTCGGGCACGGCCTCGCGCCGCTCCGTGAAGGGGTTGCGGTAGTACCCGTCCCAGTACACGTGGTTGTCGCGGTCGGGGCCGTAGGCGCCGCCCGGGATCTTGAGGGTCGTGCTCTCCTTGTTGCCGTCCACGAGGAGGAGCGGGTAGGGGGTGCCGGTGCCGTCGCGGCTCGTGAGGGTGGCGGAGACGGTGTTCGCGGCCACCACGGGCGTGAGGGCCTCCAGGGAGAGGTGGCCCTCGTAGCCGGTGGCGCCAATCCAGAGTTCCTGGGCGCTGCTCACGCGGCTGAAGCCCGCCTCCTGGGCGGGCGGGTAGGCTGTGACGGTGACCGTGAGGGTGGCCCCGGCGTGGAACTGGTAGTTCTCGCGTCCGGGGAGGTAGCTGAGGCGCGTGAACTGGTCCCAGCCCTCCACGCGGACGGTGGGGGGATTGTTCACGACGCGGAGGCCGTCGTCGGTGCGCTCGGCCACGGCGCGGAAGGTGTCGTTCACGGTGCCCCAGGTTTCGCGGTACACGCCCACGGCGCCGGGCAAGGTGTTGCCCGAGAAGGCGGCGGCGTTGGCGTCCACGAGGCTGCCGATGGTGCCGTCGCCACGGCAGAGGACACCGTTGTTCGTGCAGAGGAGGGGACCGAGGGCACCCTGATCCGTGTTGCCCTCGCCCGCTTCGAGGGGGTTGTCAATGAGGTAAGGGTTCTCGCGCTCGAAAGAGTGGCCGCGCAGCTCCTTGTACCCGGGCGCCGCCACGGGCTGGGAGGCCTGCTTCGTCACGGGGAGGGGCAGGCTCGCGGCCTCGAAGCTCGCGTTCGCGCGCTGCCGCGCCACGGGAGTGATGATCTCCCTCAGGGCACCGTTGAAGCCCTCCACGACGCGGGTCTCCCACAGGGTGACCTCCGTGATGTGGTTGCCCGCCACCGTGGGGTTGCGGTCCACGCGGACGCTGAGGGGCGCGATGAGGCGGCCCTTCTCGTCGCGGCCGCGGTCGGGGCCGAGGCGGAAGGGGTCCGTGAGGCGCTCCGTGAGGGTGAAGTTCACGTGGCCCGCGTTCTCGAGCACGTAGCCCGTGGGGGCGGCGCTCGTGGGGGGCGCGGTGCTGAGGCGGCCCGTGTAGTTGCCCACGTAGGGCGGGTCGCGGTAGTGGGAGGGCGCGTTGCCCACGTAGCCCACGGCCGTCTGCAGGTCCGTGAGGAGGCAGGACCCGTCGGAGACGAGGCCGGAGCCGATGTCGGTGAGGTTGCCCACCTTGTCGACGGCGTAGGGGATGACGATGCCCTGGAGGTAGCCGCCCGTGAGGCCCGTGGCGATGTCCTGGACGTCGCGGACGAAGCGCTGGGTGTCGTTCACGAAGGCCGTCACGTTCTCCATGAGGCGCGCGATGCTGCCCTGGGCGTCCTGCACATTGAAGCGGCGGGGGTTGTACAGGAAGTCCGGCGGGTCGAGGGGCTTGCTTCCCGGCGAGGGCGGAAGCGTGGCCTCGCCCGCGATGGGCTTCGCGCCGGTGTCGAGGAGGCAGACGGCGGGCTGGAGGAGGATGTTGGGGTTGTGCTCGGGGCTCTCGTTGAACCCGATCTTGGGCTCGGGGGTCTGCACCGGGACGCGGAACACGTTGTCCGTGTTCTCGAACACGGAGTCCACGTACCCCTGGGGGTCGAAGGGCAGGAAGTAGAGGGGGAACTTGTCGCACAGGCGCGTCGGGTCGCCGCTGCAGGGGACGCGACGGAGGGTGGGGTCCGTGTCGAGGCCGCCGCCGCTGAGGACGTCCTCTTGCAGGTCGCGGGTGAGGTCGAAGCGGAGCTCGGCGCGCCCGTTCTCCGTGACGGGCGCGAAGCGGCTGTAGCTTGCGGGCTCCACGGCGAGGCCCGTGAGCTGGGGCTTGTTGTCGAGGCGGACCTCGAGCTGGACGCCGTCCTCGTAGTAGGCGCCCGCGGCCCAGGAGGGCGCTTCGGGCACGGGCATGACGCGGTCCGCTTCAGGGTTCGCGTCGAGCGCGAGGTACACACGGGGCACGAGGCGGTAGTGGCCGTCCCCGAGGGGCGTGCCGAGGAAGCGGGTGCTGTCCCACCGGAGCGTGAAGCGGCCCGTGCCGTCGGGCGTCGCGGTGCCGAGGGGGAGGCCGGGCTCGCTGGGGAGGCTGCGGAGGATGAAGTCCACGCGCTCCACGGCCACGGGGCGCCCGTTCACCTGGGGAAGGTCCGTGACGGCCGTGAGGCAGACCACGCCCTTCACGAGGGGCCCGTCGCGGTGGGGCGCCACGGCGTTGCCGCAGCCCGTGGGCGTGGCTTCGCGCACGGCGGCGACGGCGTGGCTTGCGCGGTAGTCGCGGCTGCGCGGCATGCTGGGGCACACCTGGTCGCCGACGAAGGTGAGGTCGTTGCCGAGGAGGGCGTAGGTGAGGGCGCCCGCAGCGGCGTAGGCGGGGTTGCCGGTGGCGGTTTCCTCAAGGGTCTTGAGGCCCGCGAGCTGGCCCTGGCAGAGCTGCTGGTTCACGTGCACGCTGCCGAGGAGGCCGAGGACGCGGTCCACGGTGTCGAGGTCGGCGCCGACGCCGCCCTGGGTCCAGCCCCACCCGTTGAGGTGGCTCGGCGGGAAGCTGCGGCCATCCTGCGGGTAGACCTTGACCTTGTTCCCCCCGGCGTCGTAGCGGTAGTAGTCGTCGCCCACGACGTCGAGGAAGGCCGCGGCGCCGAGGGGGCTCGCGGTGCCACGCCAGCCCTGGCTGCGGCTCTTCGCGAGGTAGGCGTCGTTGCCGGAAACGTCCAGGAGGGCGGCCACGGCGGGAGCCTGCGCCGTCTCCTCGGTGGCGGCCTGGGACAGGCTCGTGGACTCGTAGCGGTCGGAGCCGCCGAGGTCGAGGAGGAGGGCGACGCCGTTCACGCCCGCGTAGGCGAGGCTGCGGTCGCCCGCGAGGTGCACGTCGTTCGCGCGGGAGGTGCCCGTGGCGAGGAGGAGGCCGACGCCGCCCACGGCGTAGGCCTGGGTGGCGGGCACGAGGTGGTAGTGGTCCGCGGGGCGGGTTTCGCCCTCGCGAAGGAGCGTGAGGGTGGGCCAGTCCTCGAGGCTTGCGGGGGCCTCGAAGCTGCGGAGGGTGCCGGGGCCCGCGTCCACGACCTCCAGGCTGAAGGCGAGGGTGTCGCCCTCCTGCAGGAGGAAGTCGCGGGGGTCGAGGTCGGTGTAGCTCTTCCGCGCGAGGTAGACCCAGCAGCCTGGGGTGGTGCTGCCGGCGCACGTCATGGTCGCGTTGTACACGCGGGTGCCGTTCGTGTTCTGGAACCGGGCCTCGTCCGTGACGAAGGCGCCATTCTCGGGCTTGAGGTCCTCGTAGAGGGGACCGAGGAGGAGCCCGTCGTCGCCCGCGTCCACCACGTGGTTGTGGTTGCCGTCGAAGAGGAGGCGCACGCGGTCGCCGCCCGCGCTCCCCACGGGGGTGCTGTCGGGGACGAGGATCTGGAGGGCGAGGCCGTGGCCGTCATGGCGGGCGCGCACCTCCACGGGGAGCGTGAGGCCGTCCCGCGTCGCGAGGGTGAGACGCTGGCCCACGGTGCCGGGCCAGTAGCTGGCGGGCGCGGTGCCGTTGCCCGTGAGGTTCACGAGGGCGCGGTCGTAGTCCGCCACGGGGCCCCGGGGGGCCTTGAGGGCGAGGGCGGGGCGCGTGCCGTTCCACTGGTTGTGGCCGCCGTCGTCGAGGACGAGGCCGACGCTCAGGAGGCCCGCGCCGAGGGAGGCGCCCGTGGTGGCCTGCCAGGTGTCGTTGCCGCCGAAGTCGAGGGCCACCGTCACGGGGTTCGCGCGAAGGTCCACGGGCGTGCCGCTGAGGCCGGTGGTGTCGCTCGGGACGCGCGTGTCGCGGGTGCCTGCGAGATGGACGCCGAAGGGACCGGCGGGGTTGTTGAGGTAGCGGTCGTCGCCGCCGAGGTCGATGGTGAGGGCGTAGGGCACGCGGTACTCCGTGGCCTCGGGGGCGCCGATGGCAAGGCCCGCGAGGGGGAGGTTCACGAGGAAGCCCTTTAGGGCGCTCGCGACGTCGCCGTCGTCGGCGTTCGTGGGGTCGGAGCCGAGCCAGGCCGTGACGCCGCCCTTCCCGTCGAGGTTCTCCTCGGTGGTGGTGTCGGCGCGGAGGGCGAGGTTCCAGAAAGCCGCGGCCTGGGGTGTGGGCGCGAGGCCGTTCACGGCGGTGCCGGGCGGGGAGACTGCGCGGATGGTGGCGGGGGTGCGCTCGAGGCCCAGGTGGTTGTTGCGGGCGGCGCTGACGCTCGTGGTGAGGAGGCCGCCGCCAAGCGCGGGGGCCGTGACGAGGTACGTGTCGAAGCCGTCGAGGTCCACGTGGCCCGCCACGGCGGGGCCCGAGCGGAGGCGGCGCAGGTTGGGGGCGGCGCCTCCCGGGTTGTTGGGCTGCACGTCCTCCTTCTGCACGTCCTCCTGGATGCGGCGGTAGTTGTGCTCGGGGCTCGGGAGGAGCGCGCCCTGGCTCACGGGGCCGTAGGCGTGGTACGTGTCCGTGCCGCCGAGGTCCACGAGGAGGCCGACGCTGCCGGGGCCCGCGACGGCTTGGGAGTGGGCGCCGCGCCGGGAGGCCGCGTCGTAGGTGTCGTCGCCCCCGAGGTCGAGGAGGAGACCGTAATCGGTCCAGTTCACGGGCGTGTAGGGGCGGACGCCGCCGTAGCCCTGGCTGCGGTTGCCGGCCACGTAGCGGTCCGCCTGGGGACCGAGGTCGAGGAGGAAGCCGCCCGAGCCCTGGGAGTCGTCGCTGGCGTCGTAGCGGTCGGCCCCGTCGAGGTCGATGAGGATGCCCGCCGCCGTGGAGCGGCTGTTCACGTCGTTGCGGTTCCCCGAGGGGTTCGGGTTGCCTGCGGCGCCCTGGCTGTTGGGGCCGCCGACGTAGACGTCGTTGCCTTCGAGGTCGGCGAGGATGCCGCCCATGCTGCCCTGGCCCGAGAGGGGGGTGGGGACGCCGGTGCGGTTCATCACGAGGCGGGCCTCGTAGCGGTCGTTGCCGCTCGCGTCGATGGCGAGGGTGGGGATGTAGACGCGGCGCTGGGGCGCGGCGCCGTCAAGGTCGAAGAAGGCTCCCTGGAGGCGGTCGAAGTTCGGCGTGAAGTTCGCCTGGACGGCGCCGCCCGGAGCGTTGCGGTACAGGTCGTCGCCGCCGAGGTCGATGCTGAGGAGGTACTCGCTGCGGTAGGTCGTGGGCACGGTGTCGCCGAGGGCGAAGAGGCGCACGGCGGTGCCGAACTCGAAGGAGTTCGTGAGGGGCGTGTTGGGGACGTCGTTCACGAGGGGCTGCTCGTTGGCGGGACGCTGGGGGTCCGTGTTGGGGTCCACGTCGGTCGACACGCCCGTGCTGCGGCCATCGCCCTCGCCCGTGCCGTTCGCCGCGGAGGCGGAGGCTCGGACGGTGCCGTTGGGGTTCACGCGGAGGATGGCGGGCACGGTGACGCTCGCGGCGACGAGGGGGACCGTGGGCAGGCCCACGTTCAGGATGAAGCCGCGGGCGTAGCTCACGTTGCGTTCCCGCACCTGGTCGCCGGCCGTCTCGCGGTTGTCCATCCAGGCGCTGCGGAACTCGCCCGGGGCCATGCCGAGCACCTGGTTGAGGGGACGCAGGGGCGTGCCCGGCGGGTAGGAGGGGATGGAGGGAGCAGCGAAGAAGTGGTCCTGGGCATCGTGGGGGTTGGTGCCCACGAAGCGCTCGGCCTCGTCGAGGACGCCGTCGCGGTCGGAGTCCGTGGTGCGCTGCGTGACCGTGCGGGAGAGGCCCTTGTCGGGCGTGTCCTTGGGGTCGCGGGGGTTGCTGCCCGCGAGGCGCTCGAGGATGTCGGGCCACTGGTCGCGGTCGAGGTCCGCATCCTGCGGGTCGAAGTCGAGGCCCACGCCCGCGTCCCCCGCGGGGGTTGCGGGACCATGCATCCAGAGCGCGTTGTCCGTGCGCTCGGAGAACAGGGGCGGCTGCACGAGGGGAACACCGAGGGTCTTCCCCTCGGGGCCGTACTGGTCGCGCCCCGCGCTGTCCACGAGGAGGCCGCCGAAGCCGAAGCCCTGGCTGCGGCTTGCCTGGTAGCGGTCGTTGCCCGTGCGGTCGAGGAGGAGGCCCACGCCGGGAGCGCTGAGGCCCGCGCCGCGGCCCTGGGCGTCCTGGAAGGCCGTGTAGCGGTCATCGCCGCCCTCGTTGAAGAGGAGGCCGACGCCGAAATACCCGTAGCCCTGGGCCTGGTTCTGGGCGTTGAAGAGGTCCGTGTCGGGACCGTAGTCGAAGAGGAGGCCGATGCCGAAGCTCGCGGCGCCCTGGGCGAGGCGGGTGCTGTTCTCGTACTGGTCCTTGCCGCCGAGGTCGAGCACGAGGCTCACGGGGGAAAGGTCCTGGCCGCCGTTGGCGCCACCGGCGGAGCCGTAGTGGCCGTCGGGGCCGCCGAGGTCGAGCACGAGCAGCTGGCGGCCGAGGAAGAGGCTGCCCTTCTCGCCCGTCACGGCCACGAGGCCCGCGGGGTCGGTGAAGTAGATGTCGTTGGCGCAGCTCGAGAAGGGCGTGCTCATGCACGCGATCCCGGTGGTGGCCTGGGCCCGCGCGGTCCCGAAGGGGCTCAGGAGGCTGAGGAAGGCGAGGCCGGGCCCCGTGGAGGCGCGGGGCGCGGGGTTGAGGCGCGCATCGAGGCGGGCGCGGGCCTCCTCGGCGGCGCGGGAGAGGGCGAGGGCGGCGGCGGCGAGGCGCTCGAAGTCCACCTTGTCCGCGGTGCGGAGGTGGTTGAGGACGAAGGCGCGCTCCGCGGGCGTGAGGCTGCGCACCTCGGCGAGGAGCCCCTCCACGGTGGGGTGGTTGCGGGCAAGCTGCTCGCGCTCGGCAAGGGTGAGGGCCTTGAGGGCCTCGCGGGTCTCGGCGTCCGCGAAGGCGAGGGCGCTCAGGAGGTCCACGAGGGCGCGGGAGAGGGTGGGGTCCATCCCGTTGAGGATGGCCTTGTTCATGGCGTCCGCCATCTCGGTGGAGAGGGGCTTCCCCTCGCTCGCGTAGAGGCGCTTGAGGGCCTCGCCGGGGGCAAGGGTGGGAACGGCGGCGGCGGTCACGTCGAGGCCGCGGACGCGGAACGCCTGCGCGAGGGCGTCCGTGGGCGTGAGGCCCTTCTTGGTGAACGCTTTCGTCTCAAGGACGGCAAGGGAGGGCGCGAAGGCGCTGTTCAGCACCGTGAGGCGCTGCATGGCGGGCGCGTGGCGGAACACCTCGCCCCAGAACTGGAGCGCGGGGCCCGCCTGGGAGAGGGCGGAGAGGAGGTTCAACTGGGCCTTCACGCTGAGGGCCGCGGCCTCCTGCGTCGTGACGCCGGGCAGGTGGGCGGCGCCCTCGGCCACGATGGCCTCGGCCTTCGCGTAGACGATGAGGGCGACCGCGCGCTGCAGGTCGGCGGGAAGCGCGTCCGCGGCCTGAATCTCGGCAAGGACCTCGGGCGTGGCCCCGAGGCCGAAAGCACCCGCGAGGTCCGCAAGCGCCACCGCAAGGGGGTGGCGCTCGTCGAGGGTGTGCGTGTAGGGGCGGGGAAGGGCCTGGAAGCCGGCGGCGCGGGCCACCACCTCCTCGGCAAGGGCGAGGCGGGCGGCGCTGCGGGTGTCGCCCTCGGCAAGAAGCGGGAGGTACGGTTCCACGGCGCGGACCACGATCTGGGCCTCGTTGCCGTCGGAGAGCCGCGCGCTCCACGCCTTGAGGGTGGCCTGCTCGCGCTCGAGGACGGAGAGGAGGACGAGGGCCGCCTCGAGGCTTTTCGCGAGATCCACCTTGGCGGCGATCTCCTGCATCCGCTTCCCGGTGGGGGAATCGGGCGCCTCCACGAGGGCCCCGCGGTTGGCCGCGGCGAAGGCGCGCTCCTCGTCGCTGAGTGTCGAGAGGGCGATCTGCTCGAGGCGGCGGGCCTCGAGGGTGCCGAGGATGACGGTGGCGAGGGAGCGCTGCAGGTCGAGCGGAAGCTGGTCGGCGGCCACAAGCTGCGCGGAAAGCTCCGCGTCGGGCACGGCCGCGCCCGTCTGGAGAACCCAGGCCTGGAGAGCGTTCGCGAGGGGGCGCTCCGCGTCGAGGATGGGCGTGAAGGTGACTCGGTCGAGGCTCAGGTTGAGGGCGCGGGCGGCCTCATGGAGCAGCTCAGCGGGGTCCGGGGAAGGCGAGAAGGAGGCGTTCCCGAACACCTGGCGGAGGAGAGGCCCGGGCACGGTCGTCTTGTCGGCGCCCGGGGCGGGGGCGTCGGCGGTGGCCGTGACGAAGGGCGCGAAGGTGGGGGCGAGAAAGAGGAGGACGCATACGCTGGTCAGGAAACGGATTCCTCTCATGGTCTGCCTCCTCATAAATAGGGCCCCAAGAACCAGGCCTTCGCGAGTCAGCCTAGCTGCTCTTAAGCTTTGTGCTCGATGGGGGGCCCTGTGTTCCTCTCGGGAGTACCCGTGGGCCGCCTTTTAACCCTTTTGAATCTGCAACAGGGGAATTGGGGCGGCCCCGAAGGGCGCCTCAGCGGCGGCGCGCGACGAGGACGGCGGCGCCCACCGCGGCAAGGGCGAGAAGGGTCCCCGCGGCCGGCAGGAAGGACTTGCTCTGCGGCGTCACCTCGGGCGGGGGCGCCACCTTCGCCGCCTCGTGCTTGAGGCGGTCCGCGTCCCCGAGGGGCGAGACGCGCAGCAGGAGGGTGGCCGTGGTCTCGGACCCCGCCTTGAGGACGGCGCCTGCCTGGGCGAGGTCGTCGAAGGTCTTCTCGTCCTGCTCGAGGATGCTCGCGGCCGTGTCGTAGGCGTGGAGCGCGAGGAGGCCCTCGTAGCCCCAGCGCTTGCTCACCTCGATGAGGGGCGCGCTGCTGTAGAGGTGGCGCACCTCCTCCTCGAGGGTGGCGACGGCCGTGGCCTCGGACTCGCGGCGCTTGGGGCTGTACTTCACGCCAAGCTCGTTGGCGCGGCCGTCCTGGAGGTTCGCAAACAGGAGGGCCGCCGCGTACACGCGGTCCTCGTCGGGGTCCACGTTCTTGAGGGCGCGCTGGAAGAACCCGGAGGCGTCCGTGGCGGCCGCACCGAGGGTGGCGGCGGCCTTGGCCCACCCCGAGAGGGCGGTGAGGTTG
>DATMKA010000113.1:0-7367 GCA_035553595.1 Thermoplasmatota archaeon
CCGGTTTCTCACGGACCTGCTCGCTCCCGAGGACGTGGAGGACGCGCTCGAGGCCTTCGCGCTCGCCGCGGCGGGGAAGCCCCAGCACCGCGACCTGAGGCTTCGGCACAAGGAGGGGTCGCTGCTGCGCCTCTCCGTGTACATGCTCCCCATCGTGGTGAACGGCACCGTGGAGGGCGTCTTCGGGATCGCGAAGGACGTCACCGAGGCCCGCCGCGCCACGGCGGCCATGGTGGCGGCCCGGGAACGGGTGGAGAACCTGCTTGAGACGATGACGGATGCCTTCCTCGCCATCGACCGGGAAGGCCGCTTTACGGCTGCAAACCCCGAGGCCGGGCGGCTGCTTGGGCGGCACGTGGAGGAACTCCTTGGGAAACGGGCGCGGGACCTCTTCGAGCCGTCCCCTGAGATTCGGGGCCACATCCAGTCGGCCGCCGCTACAGGCAAACCGGCCCAGTTCGAGTCCTACTACTCCCCCTTTGATCGGTGGTTCGACATCCGCGTCTACCCCGGGGAGGACGGGTACTCCCTGTTCTTCCGCGACATCACCGCGCGCAAGAAGAGCGAGGAGGCGCTGCGGGCCTCGGAGGGTCGCTTACGGGCCCTCGTGACCACAGCGCCCGTCATCCTGTTCATGCTGGACCCGGAAGGCTCCTTTACCCTCTCCGAAGGCAAAGCCTTGGAAGCCCTCGGGCTTTCGCCCGGCGAGGTGGTGGGAAAGTCCGCCCGTGAGCTCTACGGGGAGTACCCGGAGGTGGTTGCGTCCATCGAGCGCGCGCTAGCGGGCGAATCCTTCACGGAAACCGTGAACCTCGGGGGCCTCACCTTCGAGGTGTGGTACACGCCCTCGCGGGACCCCCACGGCTCGGTGGAGGCCGTGCTCGGGGTCGCCATCGACATCACCCAGCGCAAGCAGGCCGAGGAGGAAGTGCGCCGCCTCAACGAGTCCCTGGAAATGCGCGTGCGACGACGGACAGCCGAGCTCGAAGCCGCGAACCGGGAGCTTGAGGCCTTCAGCTACACCGTGAGCCACGACCTCCGCGCCCCCCTCCGGGGCATCCAGGCCTTCACTCAGGCCCTCCTGGAGGATTACGGCGAGAGCCTGAGCGAGGGCGGCGTGGACTACGTGCGCCAAATCGAGCGGGAGAGCCGCCGGATGGCGCTCCTCATCGAGGACCTCCTGAACCTCTCCCGCGTCACCCGTGGCGGCCTCCACCGCGAGGACCTGAACCTTTCCGGCCTTGCGCGCGTCGTGGCGGGGGAGCTGCAGCGCAACGAGCCAAGCCGCAAGGTGGAGTTCGTGATCGAGGACGGCCTCCGCGTGGATGCCGACCCCCGCCTTCTGCGCGTCGTCCTGGAGAACCTGCTCGGGAACGCGTGGAAGTACACGCGTAAGGAGGCCAAGCCCCGTATCGAGGTGGGGGTGCTCCCCAACGGGGGCGAGCGCGTGTTCTTCGTGCGCGACAACGGCGTGGGCTTCGACCCCGCCCGTGCCCACGAGCTGTTCACTCCCTTCCGTCGGCTCCACCCCTCCCGCGAGTTCGAGGGCACGGGCGTCGGGCTTGCGACGGTCCATCGCATCGTCACGCGGCATGGTGGCCGCATCTGGGCGGAGGGCGCCCAGGGCGAGGGGGCCACCTTCTACTTCACCCTGGGGTGAGGCCCGCGCGGTCGGCCATGGGGGCCGCTTGCACCCATTGATTGCCCGAAAGACCGCTCCCGCCGAGGACGTCGAGGCCGCTCTGGGCCGTGGGGGCGCGCCACTGCGGCTCGCTCTGCGACCCGGCGGCGAGCGGCACGGGCGCGTCCACGTGGTTGCCGTGGAAGAGCACGCGCGAAGCGTCACCCATGACGGACACAGCGGCAGTGACGGCAAGGAACCGGTTGTGGGCCACGACGGTTCCGCGCTCGGCGTGGTCGAGCTCCACCGCCACGCCCACCCGGAAGGTCCGGCTGCCCGTGAGGGAGACGGGGCCGCCCGAGAGGTGGAAGGCGCTGCGGCACCCGGTGGCCGTCACGCCCTTCACGGCGGCGGCCGTGGCCACGAAGGAGAGGCAGGTGCCGTCCGCGGCCACGTCGAGCCCGTCCACGGTGAGGCCGAGGCTGCTCGTGAAGCGGGCGCCGTTGCCGGCTTCCCGGATCTGTCCGCCAAGGAGGGAGAGGTGGGTGCCCTGGACATCGTAGCCGAGGCGCGCGCCCGTGATGACGACATCGGGGGCCACACGGAGGTTGCGGCTGTCCTCGACGCGCAGGCCCGTCACGCCGGGGGCCTCGACGCGCAGGTTGTCGAGGACGACGTGGGAGCGGAGGCCGTGGAGGCGGATGGCCGCCGTGGCGGAGGTGCCCTCCGTGGTGAGCACCCATCCGCTGATGCGGAAGGGGCTTTCGGGGGACCCGTTGGCGGTGAGGCAGTTGATGACGCCGTCGTCGTCCACGCCGTCCACGGAACCGTCCTCGGCCTGGTACAGGGAGACGTTGTCGCAGAGGTCGTGGTCGGCGCGCACCTCGATGGGCTCGCGCTCGTAGCGGCGCTCGGGAAGCGCGCCAGCGCCAGGAGCGGCCCGGAGCGGCGCGCAGGTCGCGTCATAGTAGGTGGCGGTGTCCTCCACGTACACCTGGCAGAGGCGCACGCGCTCAAGGGCGACGCCTTTCACGCGGCCGCGCTCGAGGGTGGTGTCCACGGCGGAGCCGCCCACCATCCGGAAGCCCTGGACCGCCACCTTCTCGAGGTGGACGTTCTCCAGGGTCACGTCCTTGAGGCTTCCCTCGCGCAGGGTGGTGTTGCGGAGGTCGGCGTCGCTTGCGTGCACGCGCTCAAGCTGCATCTCGTCGAGGAAACCGCCCCGGACGACCGCGTCCGTGAGGGTTCCGTCATGGAGGTACACGTGGCGGTGCACGGGACCGCGCAGGGCGGGGTCGAACACCTGGGCCACCACGGGTGTGACGGCGAGAAGGAGGGCGAGCGCGCCCGCGCCCACGGACCAGAAACGGTGGCCCCGCATAACGAGGCCGCGGCGCCGGGCGGCGACCTCGTTTCTGGTACAACGATCGCGGACGTGCTAGAACGTTCAGCGGAACTCGTCGAGCGACACCACGGGCTCCTGGGAGGCCCAGGTCTTGCCCATGCGGGCAAGCGCCACGTTCTGGATGCCGCGGTACTCGAGGTCCACGATGAGGCCGCGGTCGCCGATGAACTTGACCTCGTACCCGAAGCGCTGCGCGACGGCCTTGAACACGGTGTGCTTGCTCGTGTTGGCCATGATGCCGGCCCACTTGCCGTCGTCGCCCTTGCGCGGGGGACCCGAGACGATGAGCCAGTTGTAGAGGGGGCGGTTGCGGCCGCGCACCACGAGGAGGCGGTCGAGGTTGTACAGCTCGTTCACCTGGGGGTTCAGGTAGCGGTTGACCTCGTCCTTGCTGAGGCCGCTCAGCTCCGCGATGCCGCGGAGGGTCTGCTTTTCGTCCAAGCGCTTGAGCTCGCTGATGGCATCGATGAGCTTGATGCAGTCCCGCTCGATCTTTTCGGCGGCGGGATTGGGCGCGGCAACGGAGGCGGCGCCGTTCCCGTTCGCGGCCGATCCGTTGGACCGTGCCGCCCCGGGAGCATGGGGTTCGGACATTGGTTCACCAATGTTTCGCCGCCACCTTAAAGGTGGCGGGTGGGGTGTCCAACTGGCCGAGCGGCAACTTTATGGCAGATGCGTTTCACGCGGCGTTACAACTGGTGAAACCGCTACGAACGGGTCGGTGGCCGCCCGCTTCCGCGGCCCCGGTGAAGCGGGGGCAAACAAAGGTTAAGTAGGCCTCCGCGGGATGCGCGGAGCATGCTCCGCGCCCTGCCTGCCTTCCTCGCGGCCCTCCTGCTTCTTGGAGCGGCACCCCTCGCCTCGGCCCACGCCGGTCCCGAGGATGCTATCCCCGCCCTTCCTGAGGGCGCGAAGGCGCCGCTCTATGGCGGCTTTGCTCTCACGGGGCCCGCCCGCACCGTTCACGAGCTCGCGGCCCTCAGCAGCCTCATCGTGGGCGGCAAGCCCGTGGAAGGGGACGAGCGCGACTGGGCCTTCGAGGGCGGCACGCAGTTCGTGCGCCGCAACCTCGACGTGGAGCGCGAACTGAAGACCATGGCCGCGGCCAAGCCCGACCTCGTGAAGGTGGAGCGCCACGGCACGAGCGCCGGCGGCCTCCCCATCTGGCGAGGCGAGTTTACCAACAGCAAGGCCGAGGGGCCAAAGTACGGCGTCTACCTCGACGGGTCGCACCACGGCAACGAGTACCTGGGCGGCGAGCTCGTGATGGTGTTCGCGTACTACCTGTTCCAGGGGTACGGCGTGGACGAGGAGGTCACGAAGCTTCTCGACACCCACGTGGTGTACGTCACCCCCATCATTAACCCCGACGGGAACACGCTGGACACGCGCAAGAACGCGAACCTCGTGGACGTGAACCGCAACTACCCCTACGAGTGGGGTGGCGAGGGCGCGGGCACGGACCCCACGAGCTTCACCTACCGGGGCCCCTCCGCCGCGAGCGAGCCCGAGACGCAGGCCCAGCTTGCCTTCGCGGCCTCCCACAAGATCGACTTGTGGGTCACCATGCACACCGGTGTGGCGGAGATGTACTGGCCCTGGAGCTACACCCACGACCCCACGCCCGACAACGACTTCTTCACGAGCCTCGAGAAGCCCTTCGAGGAGGCTTCCGGCGGCACCCTCGACGCCATGCAGAGCGCCGAGCTCTACATCGCCGCGGGCGACACCGAGGACTTCGCCTACGGCACCTACGGCATCCCCGCCTTCGTCATCGAGGTGCACCCCGACCAGTTCCGCCCCGTCTACGTGGAGGGCACCGACTCCGTGATCGTGGGCCAGTTCAACGCCCTCAAGTGGCTCGTCATGAACACCGAGAAGCTGGGCGCGAACGTCCACGTGCACGACCACGAGGGGCAGGGCATCACCCTCGGCGCGGACTCCGCCACCTTCTGGCTCCACAACAAGGGCTTCGCGAACGCCACCAACGTCTCCCTCGTCCTCAAGGCCGGGGAGCAGGTGCTTGCCCAGCGCGTCGTGGACATCCCCGCGGGCGGCCACATGAACCTCACCTTCGGGGGCCTCCCCACGGTGGAGGGCCTCCGCCTGGAGGGCAGCTACCGGGAGCTCCAGTGGCGCGCCGCTGAGAACAAGACGCTCTCCTACGATGTCGCGAGCCTCGACCCGGCGAGCACGCCCGCCACCATTCCGGCAATCCCCCTCCTGGGGACTGCCCTCGCGGTGGCGCTCGTGGCCGCCCTCGGTCGCCGCCGCGCCGCCTGAGGTCAGGAGCGCGGCGTCTCGGCGCGCTCGTCCATCTTCCTCAGGATGGCCTCCGCGAGCACGGCCGGCACCTCCACGGGGGTCCCGCCGCCCTCGGCGGCGCGGGCAGCCTCCTCGGGACTCGTCACGCGGATCACGGCCTTGGCGGGGTCCACGTGCGCGAGAACGTGGAGGTTGTCCGCCGGGCGCCCCATGAGGGCCACGACGGCTTCGGCCTCCTTTGCTCGCGCATGCTCCAGCACCCGCGGGTCCACGCCTTCTCCCTGGATGGTGGAGCGCTCTGTACCAACCTCTCGCGCAACGCGGGGGTCGTGGTCGATGATGAGCGTGGGAACCTTCTGTTTCTCCAGGCGGGCGGCCACCTCGCGGCCGAGGCTTCCTGCCCCGAGGATCACCACGTGGCCCTCCTTCGGGTGCGCGTGGGGGCTGTGGTAGTGGCGGCGCGTCTCGTGGGGAAGGCGACGCGCGAGCGCCCGCGCAAGGCGCCGCGACGGAACGAGAGCGCTTACCGCGAGGGAGAGGGTGATGACGGTGGCGAGAAGCGCGAAGGCGCTCGTGCTCACGGCGCCCTCTGTGGCGGCCGTGAGGAGGATAGCGAGGGCGAACTCGCTCCCCTGGCCCGCGAGGAGGCCCGTCTCGAAGGAGGTGGCGAGAGTGGAGCCGGAGGCACGCGCGAGGAGGGCCACCACGAGGGGTTTCACGATGAGGATGAGGGCGAGCAGGGCAAGGGCGAGGGGGATGGAGACACCCTCCACGGGGCCGAGGAAGAAGCCGAGCGACACGAAGAAGACGGGGATGAAGAAGTCGCGCACGCTGCGGGTGACGCTCCGCACGAGGAGGTTCGAGGGGTGCGGGCTCAAGGCCACGCCCGCGAGGAAGGGCCCCACGATGGCAGGCACGCCCAGGGCGGCCACGCCCACCAGGGAGAGGAACAGGAGGCCGAAGGCGAGGAGGTTGCGGTCCTCGGGGTCGCGGCGGAGCGCCGTGAGCCCCCAGGGGAGCGCATAACGCATGAGGAGCCACACGAGGACGCCGAGCACGATGAGCGCGCCAAGGCGCAGGAGCGGGCCCACTATGGAGAGGCCTTCTCCCCACAGGCTCGCGGGCGGCATGAAGGCGAGCGCCACCACGGCGAGGACGTCCTGCACGAGGAGGAAGCCGAGGGCGAGGCGTCCCGCGGCGTGGGCCACGTCCTGCTCGCCACGCCGCGCGAGAAGCCCCGTCACGAGGAGGGTGCTGCTGAAGGCGACGGCGAAGGCGCCCTGCACCACGTCCGCGGGACCAAAGCCCGTGCTCCACAGGAGCGCCGCCGCGAGGGAGCCGAGAATCACCACCTCGGCCACGGCGAGGGTGGCCACACGGGGAAGCCCCGTGCGGCGGAACCGCGCCGGGTTGAGGGCGAGGCCTCCCGAGAACAGGAGAAAGGCGAGGGCGAGAAGCAGGAGATCGCTCATGCCCTCGGGCGGGGGGCCGGGGACGAGGCGCGAGAGCAGGAAGCCCGCGGCGATGTAGAGGGGGAGGACGGAGAGACCGCTGAGGCGCGCCACGGCCCGCGCGGCCACGGCAAGGCCCACGATGGCGGCGATGACGGGCAGCAGCGAGAGGCTCATGCCTGCGTCGGCCTCCTCGCGAGCACGGCCTCAACAACAATCCCTGCGGCCTCCTGGGAGGGCACAATGGTGAAGGCGGCGCCTTGCGCCTCGAGATGGCGGGCGAGGCCGGGACTTTCGGCGCGGCAGGCAAAGGGGACCACGCCGCTGCAGGCCTGGAGGAGGTGCTCGTTGAGGCCAGGCTCGGCCAGGGTGCTTACCACGAGACGCGCTTTCCGGTAGCTGGCCTCGTCGAGAATCTCCAGGTGATCCGGGCTCCCGTACACAACGTGGGTCGAGGCAGGGGGCGTCCAGTCCGGGGGTCCCGGAACAACGATGAGGGTGGGAACGCCCCGCTCGTGGAGGCGCTCCGCGAGGCGCTGGGCCGTCGCGTCGCCGCCAATAATCACCACGTGCCCCTCGACGCCCCCGTTCCCGCCGTTTGCTTTCCCGACCCGCTGTTCCCGGG